>CAMEWU010000001.1 GCA_945946715.1 uncultured Clostridium sp.
AAAGGCGAGGCCTTTGAGGTGGCGTTCATGGAGAAGACGCAAGCTCGAAAGGCAAGCACTGTCTGCATGCAGACAAGGGCTTGAATGAGAGCTTATGTGAGTGCAACGAACACCGAAAAGGCGAGGCCTTTGAGGTGGCGTTCATGGAGAAGACGCAAGCTCGAAAGGCAAGCACTGTCTGCATGCAGACAAGGGCTTGAATGAGAGCTTATGTGAGTGCAACGAACACCGAAAAGGCGAGGCCTTTGAGGTGGCGTTCATGGAGAAGACGCAAGCTCGAAAGGCAAAGAGGCGAGGCCTTTGAGGTGGCGTTCATGGAAAAGAAACACAGGGCGTGAGAGGAACATATGAAAAAGAAACTTACAAGTATGCAAATTATCTGTCGAATATTTGGTCTGGCATTCCTTTTTGTATGCCTTTATTTTGCTTTGGGCGAATGTTTTCTGCCGGATGAACAGGCAGAATATGAACCTTGTGAGGTGTTTCAAGCGGACTGGGAATGGGTAAAGGAAGACGGAACCAGAGAAGCGATTGCTATACCGGGACAATGTGATGCCCAGCGGAACGAGACAGTTACCATTGAGACAACACTTCCGGAAGATGTAGAACAAGGTATGTATTTGTGTTTCCGGAGTTCAAAGCAGGATATGCGGATTTTTGTTGATGGGAAGCTTCGTCAGGAATATTCTACAGAGGATACCCGACTGTTTGGTAGGAATAGTGCAGTTATTTATGTCTTTTTCAAACTGGAAGGGGAGGATGCAGGAAAAACTCTGACTTTGGAAACACGGACAGATTCTTCCTATTCCGGTATTTTTTATCCAATTTACTATGGGGAACGCATGGAAATCTGGAACAATTTCTTTGCTCAATATGGAGTAGAATTGATTGTTGCATTTCTGACGCTTTTTTTGGGGATTATTAGTGTGATTGGCAGTCTTGCATTGCAAATGGTATATCATCAGGATATTCATTTACAGTATTTGGGCTGGGGTGTCTCTTTGGCAGCAATTTGGCTAATAATGAATTCTGTTTTTCGTCAAGTGATTTTTACAAATATATCTGTAGTTAATGATATGACATTCTTTATGATTATGCTTCTTCCACTTCCGTTTATGATTTATATGAATAGTGTTCAACAATGTCGCTACGAGAAGGCATATACAATTGACGGGATATTGATAATAGTCAATTTCTGTATTTGTACATTTCTGCATATGGTGAATTGGAAAGATTTTGCGGACACAATCGTTATAATAGCTCTTTTCTGTGTTGGTTCTATTGGATTAATGGGAGTAACTATCCTGATAGATATATGGAAAAAACATATTAAGGATTATCGATTAGAGGCCATTGGGGTCTTGGGTGCATCTCTGGCAGCAGTATTGCAGATTGTGTTATATTTTGTACGGGTAATCCAATTCAGTGGTACTATTTTGGCAATTGGCTTAATTTTTCTTCTGGTTACAGCAGTGGTTAAAACTATTCATAGCATTGTTGCCATGGAACAGGATAAGCAAAAAGCAATTCTATCCAGTGAAGCAAAAGCAAGATTTCTTGCAAATATGTCTCATGAAATTCGAACGCCGATTAATGCAGTGCTTGGTATGGATGCCATGATTCTTCGGGAATGTAAGGATATGCAGATTAAGGAATATGCCTTAGATATTCAGAATGCAGGACAGAATCTGCTGGCATTGGTAAATGATATTCTGGATTTATCCAAAGTGGAATCTGGTAAAATGGAATTGATTCCGGTGGAATATGATGTGAGCAGTATGGTACATGATATTACCAATATGATTACCGTAAAAGCACAGGATAAAGACTTGGAGTTGAAAGTACAGGTGAATCCGAATCTGCCATCTCGTTTGTATGGAGATGAGGTTCGTATTCGTCAGATTTTGATTAATATATTGAACAATGCTGTAAAGTATACTCATGAAGGTAGCGTAGAACTTCGGATTGATGGACAGGTAGAAGAAGAACAGGTTCGGCTGGAATGCTCGGTAACAGATACAGGAATTGGTATTAAGGAAGAAGATTTACCAAAGCTGTTCGCAGAATTTGAACGGATTGAGGAACAAAAGAATCAAATGATTGAGGGAACAGGACTTGGAATGAGTATTACTGCCAAGCTGTTAAACTTGATGGGAAGTAAACTTCAAGTGGAGAGCGTTTATGGAGAGGGTTCCCGGTTTTTCTTTGAATTGGATCAGTTGATTGTTGATCATAAGCCAATTGGAAATTTAGAGGAACGAATCCGGCAGCAGAGTATTGATTATGCATATCAGGCAGCATTTACAGCACCAGAGGCAAGGCTATTAGTGGTAGATGATAATGTAGTAAATTTGAAAGTGTTTGTGAACCTATTAAAAGAAACACAGGTAAAAATAGATGCTGTTAGTAGCGGGCAGGAATGCTTGGATCTGGTAATAGACAAGCATTATGATATGATATTCCTGGATCATATGATGCCGGATATGGATGGTATTGAGACGTTGCATCGAATGAAAGAAATGTCTGATTATCCATGTAAAGACACGCCGGTGATTGTGCTGACTGCCAATGCTGTATCAGGTGCTAAAGAAATGTATTTATCTGAAGGGTTTGATGGATTCCTTTCTAAGCCGATTATGCCGGACCGCTTGGAGAATTTGATTCGGCAGACGTTACCTCAGGAGTTGTTACGTTTTGAAACAAAGTCTGGAGATGAGATAGAGCACAATAAGGATTTGGATGGCAAAGGCCAATCAACGCAACAGCAGACAACAGCAGATTTACCGTATATAGCAGGAATTAATTGGAGCTGTGCATGGTTGCATTTGCCGGAAAGGGAACTTCTGTTGGAAACAGTTCGTGATTTCTATCGTTCCATTGATACAGAAGCTGATTGTTTGGAAGAATACTATAATGCGAAAGACCTTGATGCTTATCGGATTAAGGTTCATGCCATGAAGAGTTCTGCAGCTTTGATAGGTGCCACTTCACTGTCGGATATGGCAAAAATGTTAGAATATGCTGCCAGAGATAAGCAGGAGAATGTTATAGATAATTCTACAGCCGTTTTTTTGGAAGAGTGGCGCAGATATAAAGAAAAGCTCAGTGTTCTTGTGAAGGAAGAGACAGATAAACAAGAAGTGAAAGATAACACAGTGATTTTGGCATATTTGGAAATGCTGAGATTCGCCATGGAAGACATGGATATTGATGGTGCCGACCAGGCAATGGAGCAGTTGAGGCAATATCAGTATCCTTTGGAAATACAGGCAATGATAGATGAGCTTAGTGGAGCTGTGACAAATTTGGATAGTGAACAGGCTGCAATACTAATTGAAAAACTTATGAATCAATTCAGAGGAAATGAGGGAAAAAAGGATGAAGAAGATACTCTTGATTGGAAAACTAGATAAAATTGTTCAGAATTTGAATGAAAGTTTGTCGGGAAAGTTTAATGTTCAATTATGCTCTGAATCTATTGAATTAGTGCGGGGAATGATGAAAATTGCAAAGCCGGATATGGTCATTATTTGCAGTATTAATGAAAAAGATATTCAATCTGAGATTTTTCAATTGCTTAGCAGCAATGCTTATTCCTATATCCCGGTTCTGGTAGTTGGGACAAGGGAAGGCTGCGATAAGTTTCAGGAATATTATGAGAAATACCAATTTGAGTATTTGATTCGGCCGATTAGTAGGGAAACACTTTTAAAAAAGTGTCAGGAACGCCTCAAATTAGTTAAAGCATCTGAAAATGATAGAGCTTCGCAGATAAATAACGAACCGGAAGTAGAAAAGAAGAGGATTTTGATTGTAGATGACAGTGCTTTGTCATTAAGAAGTGCAAAGGCAATTCTGGATAAAAAGTTCAATGTTACTGTTGCAACTTCCGGTAAACAGGCCATGATAGCGTTACAGAAGAAACGACCGGATTTAATTCTTTTGGATTATGAGATGCCTGAGTGGGACGGAAAAACTACCTTAGAAAAAATCAGACAGGAAAAAGAGTTGCAGGATATCCCGGTAATTTTCTTAACGGGTGTGGCAGATAAAGAACACATTACAGCGGTATTACGATTAAATCCGGCAGGGTACTTTTTAAAACCATTGGAAAAGGAAAAACTGTTAGAAGCAGTTGACAAGATTTTTGGAGAAGGATGAAAATGGCAAATGGGAAGGTTACAATTAAACAGATTGCAGATATGGCAGGAGTATCTATCGCAACGGTTTCTCATGTGATTAACAGAACCCGATATGTGAGTCCTGAATTGGTGGAACGAATTGAAAGGATTATTCGGGAAACTGGCTATTCAGAAAAGATTGTAGAGAAAGAGCGAAAACTAAAGGTAGGAAAAGCATCCATGATTGTTGCGGTATTTCCAAATGTCAGCAGTACTATTTATCGGGATATGGTAGATTATCTTCGGCAATTAATTACGGAGCAAGGATACCGCTTCTATGTGGCAGTTACGGGAAATGATAAGGAAGAGGAATGCCAATTGCTGGAAGGACTGCTTTCTGAAAAAAAAATAGCAGGTATTCTTCATGTGCCGGTTAGTGAAGCGGCCTCCGATTATAAAATGTTGATTCAGTCAGGAGTGCCGTTTGTGTGCATGGAACGGAATCTGCTGGGAGAAGGTATTGATGCAGTAGAATTTCGGGATAGAGAAGGCATGTTTGCAGGAACAGAATATCTGTTAAAGTGTGGTCATCGGAATATTTTGTTGCTGAGGGAACAATCTCCCAGCACTACACGTGAAGAACGCACTCGGGGTTTTATAGAAGCGTTACAGCAGTACAATATTAATGTGAATGATGCCAATATTGAAGATATTAATATAGGAAATGAGGATAAAAGCAGAATTGCTATTCAACGGGCACTGAATCGAATTATGCCTACAGCAGTGATAACAAGTGGCAATCGGTTGACTTTGTATCTGATGAAGACGGTGCGTGATCTGGGTATAGAATGCCCTGAGGAATTGTCGGTAATTGGCTTCGGAGATGATAGTTGGAGTGAATTAACCTATCCTCCGCTTACTATATTAAAACGGGATGTGAAGGGATTATGCCAGCGGGCAACAGCTATGCTATTTGAGAAAATCAATGCAGGAAAAGTAATCATGGAAGATTGCTATGCAGATATTGAGTTGATAGTGCGAAAATCCACCAAAATGCTGGACAGTGGTCCATATGGTGAACGAGCAGCAACACCGGATAGTATAGTTTTGACAAATGAAGAAAAAAAACAATTACGAAATGGACATTTTCGTGTGGCAATTTCGTTTCATTATACAGGTACTGCATGGGCGGAACTTCATGAAAAGGGAATCCGGGATGAATTGGAACGATATGGAATAGATATAGTATCGGTAATGGATGCTCATTTTGACCCCAAACTTCAGAATGTACAATTAGAAGGTTTACGGTTACAAAGGCCGGATGCTGTAATTGCGATTCCGGTAGATGATAAGGCAACGGCTGTAAAGTTTCAAGAATTATCGGCAGTATCAAAACTGGTATTTTTGAGTAATGTTCCGGAAAAACTAAATAAGAACAATTACGTATCCTGTGTGTCAGTAAATGAATGGGAAAATGGTACGAATACAGGCCGCCTTATGGGAGAGTATTTTAAGGAAAGAAAATCTGTAAAGGCAGGGTTTATTATTCATGGAGCTGCCTTTTCCGCAACTCGTTCCAGAGATTCTGCGGCAGAAAAAATCATACAGGATAACTACAAGAATATTGAAATAGTTACAGTACGCAATTTTGTCCAGATTGAAAACACCTATCAGGTGTGTAAGGAAGTTATGGAAATGCATCCGGAAATTGAAACGCTTTATATTAGTTGGGATCAACCGGCACTTCTGGCAATAAAAGCCTTGAAGGAATTGGGCAGAAGTGATGTGGCAGTATTTACAACGGACTTAGATAGAGATATTGCATATTGTATGGAAGAGGGCATTGTGCGGGGGATGAGTACCCAACGGCCATATGAACAGGGTAGAACAGCAGCGTTAGTTGTGGCAAAGGCGCTGGTGAGCGATGGTATACCAAAATATGTGGGAGTGCAGCCGTATATTGTGGAAGGAAAGCAATTGAGGCGTGCATGGAAGGATATTTTTCATGAACCAATGCCGGAACGGTTGAAGTAGGGTTAATTGAATGGAGTTTTAAATGGGTTTGAAATTAGTTTCAAACCCATTTTTTACGTAAATAACCCATTTGATTTGATAATTTACGTAAAAAAAAGAAAAGAATGAGTGAAATGAAAAAAGCTGGATACATATTTTGTATAAATTTAACAAAAAACAAAGAGAATCAAGAAAGATTATTGACATATTTCAACGCCTATTATATTATTTACGTAAACAAAGGAGAAAACATATCATTAAATTTACGTAAAAAACCGGTTATGATGTGTAATGGATAATAAATCCTTTGAAGCAAAAAAATACCCCAACATATTTTAAGGAGGACGATGATATGAAGAAATTTAAGAAATTAGTTGCATTAGGTATTAGCTTATGTATGGCTGTTGGGATGCTGGCAGGTTGTGGAGCATCTGGCAGTGGTGACGCAAATGGTAACGGTGGTGAGACACAGAATTCAGATTCAGGTCTTTCTTTTGCATTCTGCACCAATACATTAAACAATACATTTCAGAGTTCAATTGACGCAAAGTTAAGCGAGCTATGTGAGGAGAATGGTATTTCTTATACCTGCCTTGACCCTGATTATGATTTGAATAAGCAGTTGAGCCAGTTATCTGATGTTGCAAACAGTGGATATGATGCAGTTTTTATTATTCCGGTTGATTCCGCAGGTATTACCTCTGGTCTTGCAGAAATTCATGATGCAGGCATTCCAATTTTTAATGTAGATACTGCGGTTATTGATGATGACATTGAGAATTTTGTAACTATGTTCGTTGGCACCAATGCTTATATGGCAGGCGAACTGGTTGGCGAGCAGATGGCTAAGGATTATCCAGATGGAGCTGACATAGCAATTTTAGACTTCCCTTCCAATGAGAGCTGTGTTGATCGTGTAAATGGTTTTATGGCTGGTCTTGGTGATAATGCAGATAAGTTTAACATTGTTGCACAGCAGGATGGTGAAGCAGCACTGGATGCTTCTATGGGACTTGCAGAAGATATTATTATTGCAAACCCTGATATTGATGCATTCTTCTGTATCAATGACCCTTCTGCATTAGGTGCCGCTGCCGCAGTAAAAGCAGCAAACAGAACCGGAGAAATTGGTGTATATAGCATTGATGCTTCTCCGGATGGAAAGCAGGCTTTGTTAGATGGCGAGTTTTCGGCAGTAGCTGCTCAGGTTCCGTTACAGATTGCTGAATATTCATTTAATGAAGCAATGAACTATTTGAATGGTGATACTGAAATTGAAGAAAAGAAGGTTTACTTAGATTCTCACTTAGTATTAGAGGATGAAGCAAAGGAAACTATTGATAGCTGGCAGTAAGAAGAACTGGATGGATGCACTGTAGAGAAATCATACAGTGCATCTGTCAGAATAAAGGAGGTTCAATATGGGACAAACAGTTCTGGAAATGATAGGAATAAAGAAAAGCTTTTCTGGAATCTATGCGCTTGCTGGTATTGATTTCAGTCTGGAACAGGGGGAGGTTCATGCATTATTAGGTGAAAATGGTGCGGGAAAGTCCACGTTGATTAAGGTTTTGGGTGGTATCTATCAGCCTGATGAAGGCACAATTAAGATTCAGGGAAAAGAAGTAAAAATTAATGGTGTCCCAGCAGCAAGAGAAAACGGAATTGGAATTATTCACCAGGAAATAGTGCTGGTTCCATATTTGACCGTTGCACAGAATTTATTTCTTGGGCGGGAAATTAAAACCTCAATTGGCACCATTGATTTTAAGGAACAAAACAGAAGGGCAGAAGAGATGATTGCCTCTCTGGGAGTTGGAATTAAAGCAGATTCGGTAGTAGAAACATTAACCATCGCTCAGCAACAAATGGTTGAAATTGTTAAGGCAGTATCCTTTAATGCGAATATTATAGTTATGGATGAACCGACATCTTCGTTGTCAAATGAAGAAGTGGAACAACTATTCCAAATCATTGAAAATCTGCAGAAAAAGCAAGTTAGCATTATTTACATATCCCACAGAATGGAAGAGTTGTTCCGTATTTCTGACCGGGTCACAATTATCCGGGATGGCAAATATGTAGGAACCAGAAAAACCAGCGAAACCAATCCGAATGAACTGGTGGCTATGATGGTTGGACGGGATTTGGAAAGCTTTTACGCAAGGGACTATTGCGATATGGAAAAAGCAGAAGTTGCAATGAGTGTAAAGGGATTAACCTGTGATGGAACATTTGAAGATGTAAGCTTTGATGTTCATAAGGGTGAGATATTAGGCTTCTCCGGTTTGGTTGGTGCCGGAAGAAGCGAGATAATGGAAAGTATTTTTGGAGCCCGCCCATATACGAAGGGTGAAGTATACTTAAAGGGTGAAAAGGTACATTTTAAGAATCCGATGCAGGCAATTAAGGCTGGTGTAGCATTAGTGCCTGAAGACAGAAAGAAACAGGGCTTGGTTCTTGGTAACAGTGTTGCATTTAACATGACCTTGTCCTCGTTGCGGTTCTACATGAATGGAATTGCAATTAGTGAAAAGAAGCGAAAAGCAGTAATTGATGAATTTTCACAGAAGTTACGATTGAAAGCGGCTTCTCCTGATATCGAAGCAGGCAGCTTGTCTGGTGGTAATCAGCAGAAGGTAGTGCTGGGGAAATGGCTGGCAACAAAGCCGGAGGTTTTGATTTTAGATGAGCCAACCAGAGGTGTAGATGTAAATGCTAAATTTGAAATCTATACCACCATTAACGAGCTGGCAAAACAAGGAATAGCAATTATTATGATTTCCAGTGAATTGCCGGAGATTATCAATATGTGTGACAACGTATGCGTTGTAAGAGCCGGGAAACTGGTAGGAAAGTTGAAGAAGGACGAATTGACGCAGGAAGAAATTATGAAATATGCTGCAGGAGGAGTTGAATAATATGAGTGAAAACAAGAAAAAATCAGTGCTGGTAAATAATCCGGTGGTAAATATGTTTCGTGGCAACATTGGAATTGTTATGGTACTGATTCTTATGTGCATTATTATATCATTTGCCACAGATAAGTTTTTAACCGGAACGAACATTATTTCTGTTTTAAGACAGATATCTATCAATACTTTTATTGCACTTGGTATGACTTTGGTTATTATTTTGGGTCATATAGATTTGTCTGTAGGTGCAATTGTAGCTATGAGTGGTACATTGACAGTCGGATTTATTGTAAATCAAGGACTCCCAATTTGGCTTGCCATTGTATTAGGTTTGTTGATTGGTACAGCAACCGGCTTTATCAGTGGATTTGTGGTTTCAACTTTTAAAGTGCCGGCATTTATTATCACAATGGCAATGATGAATATAGCAAGTGGCATTGCATATGTATATTCCGGTGGGCAGTCTACCCGTATTACGAATGAATTCTTTATTAACATTGGTACTGGATATTTATTCAAGGTTATTCCACTTCCGGTAGTATATATGGTAATTTTGATTGCAATCTTTGTGTTCTTATTGAACAAAACAAAGTTTGGTACATACGTTTATGCCATAGGTGGTAATCGAGAAGCTGCAAGGCTTTCCGGTGTTCCAATTAAGAAGGTAGAAATTATCGTGTTTACCCTTTCGGGATTTTTGTCCGCATTTGCAGGCTTGGTGCTTTGCTCTAGAATGTATTCCGGCCAGCCTTCCGTTGGTAGCGGTTACGAATTGGATGCTATTGCAGCCTGTGTTCTTGGTGGTACATCTATGTCAGGTGGTAAGGGACGAATCAGTGGTACAGTATTCGGTGCCATTGTAATTGGTATCATTTCCAATGGTTTGAATCTGATTGGTGTAAGCTCTTACTGGCAATTGATTATCAAGGGTCTGATTATTGCATGTGCAGTATTACTTGATGTGCAGAAGGGAAAACTTAGTGGTTTGAAAAAGAAGTTTGTAAAGAAGAACGCATAGTAGGATAACAATAATTTGAGGGAAAGGAAAGCATTCAGTGGAATGCCGCAGGGATAAATAGATGGATATTTTTCGTAAGATGTCTTTTGCTGATTCAACGGGTGATGCCATTCCGTTTTATCACGAAGGTAAGTATCATATATTTTCATTAACACCGCCACCGGGAACCACAGTGTATCCGGCAAGGCTTCGTACAACCTGGAGTCACAGTGTATCTGAAGATTTGGTGCATTGGGAGGAACTTCCTACTGCAATTTACCCGGGCGAAGGAACTGAACCGGATGCCTCTGGTGTCTGGACTGGTTCAGTTATCTATGGTGAAGGTAAATATCATGCATTTTATACCGGATATTCTTTACAGTGTGAATACCAGCAAACCATTTGTCATGCCACCAGTGAAGATGGAATTACATGGACAAAGGATGCATCGAATCCGGTTATTACACCGATGATTGAATTGTATGAGAAGTTGGACTGGAGAGATCCATATGTATTCTATAATGATGAGGATAAGTGCTATTGGATTCTGATTTCGGCCAGAAGATTGGATATGCCAATAACCAGAAGAGGATGTATCGTATTATATCGTTCGAAGGATTTGGCCAATTGGGAATATTATGGTCCATTGTATTCTCCGGGACATACCAATTGTCCGGAATGCCCGGAAATGTATAAGATAGGAGATACCTGGTATTTGTCATATTCCAGATTCTCAGAATTTGTAAATACTATTTATCGGGTATCAAAATCACCGTTTGGTCCTTGGACAAAGCCAAAGAAGGATGGTATTGGTGGCAGAAGATTTTATGCCGCAAAATCTATGCAGGACGATGCAGGGCGTCGTTTCTATTTCGCATGGGCACATGACCGGGCAGATGCTTGTGATACTGGTGAGTGGTATTGGGGCGGCGCTTTTTGCGTTCCCCATGAAGTGGTAGCTGATGAGAATGGTGAGCTGAATGTGAAACTGCCAAAGGAATATGAAGATATGTTTCAAAATCCTATAGACTGGCACTACGAACCAATCATGGGACAGGCAAAACAATATGGCAGTACAACAATAGAAATGGATTCTGTAAGCACGTGTACATATGGCTTTTTGCAGCATTCTGAAAAGAAATTCTTATTGAAATTAAAAGCGTTATCAAGAGAAAGCTATGACCACTTTGGAGTATTGCTAAAATCAGATAAAGAAGCAAGCGGATGTTTACTTTTGGAATTTGATGTGGCAATGCAGAGGGTATCACTTTTGAATCTGCCAATGGGAGTAGACCCATTCTGGGAAGCTTCCTGTCAGGCGGTGCCAAAGGCAACCGATCCGGGGCCGGATGGAGTGCGGGTATGTGAAAAAACCTTCTGTATCATAGATGGTAAACCAATTGATATAAAGATTATCGTAGACCATGATATGATAGAAGTTTTTATCGGAGAACAGGTAGCATTTACTTATCGTATCTATGAAGAAGCTCAATTTGAATGTGGATTGCTGGCACAAGACTCTAAGGTGGAATTCTACGATATAGAAATAAAAAAGTAGAAGGTGGTGACGCATATGGATAAAAAATATGATGTTGTCGCACTTGGAGAATTGTTAATTGATTTTACCCCCGCAGGAATCTCAGAAGGTAACATGCTCCTGTTTGAACGGAATCCGGGTGGAGCACCGGTAAATATGTTGACAGCAGTGACTAAAAATGGGTTTCATACCGCTTTTGTTGGGAAAGTGGGAAATGATATGCATGGAATCTTTCTAAGAGATACTGCACAAAAAATAGGAATTGATGTCAGTGGATTAATTATGGCTGATGATGTTTTTACTACGCTGGCTTTTGTGGGACTTTCAGAGCAGGGTGAACGAACATTTTCGTTTGCAAGAAAACCGGGTGCAGATACCCGAATTTGTTTTCGGGAAGTCCCTGTGGAGATGTTACAAAGCACGAAAATCCTTCACATAGGTTCTCTTTCATTGACAGATGAACCAGCACGCACAACCACATTTCAAGCTGTGCGTGCAGCCAAAGAAGCCGGTGCAGTCATTTCCTATGATCCGAATTATCGGGCTCCGCTTTGGGAAAGTGAGGAGGAAGCTGCAGAACGAATGAAATCTCTTCTTCAGTATGTGGATATGATAAAGATTTCAGATGAAGAAACAAGACTTCTGACTCCTTTTCAAGAACCAAAGGAAGCAGCAGAGTATTTGTTGATGAAGGGTATCAAGGTGGTTGCTGTAACGTTAGGAAAGGATGGTGCTTTGATTGCCAGTCCCAAAGGACATGCAATTGTTCCGGGATATTCTAGCCGGGTAACAGATACCACAGGTGCAGGAGATTCTTTCTGGGGAGGTTTTATTTCCAGATATCTTTCTTATGAAGAAAAACCAGAGGAATTGACCCTGGAGCAGTTACAGGAATGTGCATTATATGGCAATGCAACTGCCAGTTTATGTGTAGAAAAACGAGGTGGTATACCAAGCATACCGGATAAGCAGGCGGTGGAAGAACGCTTAAATGTAATGATAAAATAGGTATCATAACGATATAAATTAACATACAAATATATGGTAAACCAATATATGAGTAGAAATAGATGAGTGAAAAACCGTCCGGGTAAAGTTGTTCCAGACGGTTTTTTCTATTCGGCTCAAAGCAAAAATAAGAATATACGATGTTGGTTTGAAAATATTAATTGAGGTGTTATAATAGGCGTGAATAAAGGATTAAAGAGAATAAGAGGAGATAGTCTGATATGAAGTATGAACTGGTTATATTTGACATGGATGGAACAATTCTGGATACATTAGATGATTTGGCAGACAGTTTGAATTATGCACTGATACAATCCGGGATGCCAACCCGTACCCGGACAGAGGTATGCAATTTTGTGGGAAATGGAATTCGAAAATTGATAGAACGGGGTGTGCCATCTGGAAGTACAGAGGAACAAATAAAGGGAGTACATGCTATTTTCACAGAATATTATAAAGTGCATTGTGTAGATAAGACTCAGCCATATTCTGGAATTCTGGAATTGATACAGACCCTTCGGGTAGCAGGTATTAAGACGGCAGTGGTATCCAATAAAGCCGATTATGGAGTGCAGGAATTATGTGAACAGTATTTTGATGGCATGTTTGATGCAGCCGTAGGGGAACGTCCTAATGTTCGGAAGAAACCGGCACCGGATTCGGTCAATGAGGTATTAAAGCAATTAGGCGTGGATAGAACCCATGCTTTGTATGTTGGAGATTCAGACGTGGATATTGAAACTGCCAAACAGGCAGAGATGGATTGTGTGTCTGTACTCTGGGGATTCCGTGATCGAGAATTCTTACTTGCACATGGTGCCAAGGATATGATTTCTCAACCACAGGAATTGTTATCCAGAGTGTTGGATTAATTATATCGTTTCAACCTTAATGGTATTGGTGTTGCCACTCTTACCATTTATCTGACCGCCGGTTAGTACCACATTATCACCATCCTGTAGGTTGAAGACTGCCTTTGCCTTTTGAACAGCATGGTAGAAGACAACTTCAACGGAAGGGAAGGATTCACTTAAGACAGGAGTTACACCCCAGCTCATATTCAGTTTTCTCCATGCACGTTCCGATGTGGTCATTCCGATAATGTCTACCGGACAACGGAACCGGCTGACCATGCGGGCGGTGCCGCCGGTAATGGAACTGACTACAATGCATTTTGCTTTCACATCAATTGCCATGGCACAGGTTGCATGTGAAATGGCATCCAGATTGCTGTGAATTTCGAATTCTGTTGAGGTAAACCAATGATGGTAGTCGATTCTCTGTTCTGTAAATTCTGCGATTTCAGCCATGTTCTTTACAGCGGCTACCGGATGCTTTCCGGCAGCGGTTTCACCGGATAACATAACAGCAGAAGAACCATCATATACCGCATTAGCTACGTCAGAAATCTCGGCACGGGTCGGACGCGGGTTCTGAATCATAGATTCCAGCATTTCTGTAGCAGTAATGACACGCTTGCCAAGAAGACGACATTTTTGAATCAGGTATTTCTGAATAGAAGGAACTTCCATGAATGGAATTTCCACACCTAAATCGCCCCGGGCAATCATAATACCATCTGCCAGTTCACAGATTTCGTCAATATGGTCTACGCCGGAACGATTTTCAATTTTTGCAATCACATCAATATCAGAACCACCATTTTCATCCAAAAAATCCCGTAATGCCTGCATATCTGCTTTTGTAGAAACAAAGGAAGCTGCTACAAAATCTACATCATTTTCAATACCAAACAGCAGATCTGCTTTATCCTGTTCACTTAAGTAATCATGTTCCAGCACACGATTTGGAAAGTTCATGCTCTTTTGATTGGATAGAACACCACCGGATAAAACAGTACAAATTGCATTATTACCTTCCAGTTTATCTACTTGAAATTCAACCAATCCATTGTTTACCAGGATGGTATCTCCTACGGAAAGATCTTCAATCAAGTGCTTATAAGTAACCGATACTCTTGTTTCATCGCCAATCACTTCATCTGTAGTGAAGGTAAAGGTATCCCCTTCTGTAAGAGTAATCTTACCATCTTTGAAGGTGCGGATTCGATATTCCGGTCCCTTGGTATCCAGCATAATGGCAATGGGAAGATTTAAGCTTTCCCGAACCTGCTTGATTAAGTTGATTTTTTTCTGGTGGTCCTCATGGGTGCCATGAGAGAAATTCAGCCGGGCAACATTCATACCCGCTTTACACATTTCTGTTAAAGTTTCTACATTCTCACAGGCAGGACCTATGGTACAAATAATTTTCGTTTTACGCATGGTTGTTCTCCTTATATTAGATTATTTTTCTTCATTGCTTTTGTTTTTATCGGAAGTATCGCCGCTTCCATGATTGTCTCCCCACCAGGCAAAAAAGCCTACGATTAAGACAATTATAACCATTATAATAACTAAAATATCCTTAAACATTCATTACCCTTTCTGTTTCGAAAAACACACTTGTGAATACACAGAAAGAGACTTGTGAAATTCACAAGTAAAGTCTTAGTGCATCAACTGATAATGAAAGGGATTTTTCGCCATCCTGATGATGTATATAACTTATTATCTCCAAAATATACAACAAGGGAAGAGATAAAATGAAAATCCATATAAATAATAAGTTGATTTGATAAATATCAGATGATATGGCATTGTATAATCCAAAGCAGGATTGAACACTTCTGTTTCTTAGCAAGTGCAACAGAGATTCAGATGGACGTACTTGATTAATACCAGTAGTTTGATAGAATAAATCTGCCACAGACCGTTGAGAAGCCGCCGGTATGGAGTGGGTGCTTTCTTCTGAAGAAACAGAAGATGTTTTTATGTATTCTAAGGAGGAATCCATTAAAATATACTGTTGATAAGCTCCCCAGAGTAATAAAATTAAAACAAATAAAATAATTCCCGGTTTATTCTGTTTGATTCGATTCAATGTTCTCACCTCATCCCATATACTAGCAAAACATGGTAAAGGATTCAATATATGGAGTTGTAAATTTTACTTCATTTTTGCGTAAAATCATTTTGTGTTGTCTTGTGATGTATTAATTTTGTATGCTTAAATGAAATAGCACAGGCATGGCAATGCTTTGAACATTCCCCGCACTGAATACATTCATGATCTCCAACCTTCTTGACGTCCATCTTACAGTGATGGACACAAGCGTTACAATGGTCGCATTTCTCTTTGTCCACCGATACACCAAACAGGGCAAATCGGTTAAAGAGAGAATAGATGGCACCAAGAGGGCAGATAAATCGACAAAAGCTGCGGAATATAAATATGGCAGAGATTGCCACTATAATCAATAATACGATTTTCCATATATATAGATTCCCAATCAGGGTCTGCAACTGTTGGTTTCCTGCAACCAAGGGGATACCTGCCTCTAATGTGCCTGCCGGGCAGATATACTTACAGAATCCGGGTTCAAGCAGAAGAATTGGAATTAGAATAGCAAATACTACTAAAATGATATATTTCAGATAAGAAAGCAACCGCGTAAAACGGTTCTTTTTTAGTTTTGGCGTTGGTATTTTATATAATAAGTCCTGAATCAGTCCAAAGGGACAGAGAAAACCACAGATGACACGTCCCAACAGAATTCCGAATAACAGCAGTATGCCTAAGATGTAATAGGGAAATTTATATTTGCTGGAAACCAATGCAGATTGCAGGCTTCCAAGAGGGCAGGAGGCTAATGCTCCGGGACAGGAATAGCAGTTTAGTCCGGGAACACAGACACCTTTTATGGGTCCCTGATAAATGGTCCCTTTTGCAAAGCCTACAAAGTTACAGTTATATAAAATTGCACAAATCACTTGAATGAGTTTTCGTTTGTTCATGTTATCCTATACCTATACATTCCAGACAAATGCGAATTGCTTTCGCCATTGTATCGTGAAAACCGCCTTTGTCAAGACCGATTACAATGAAGGCAATTGCTGTTAAGAATATTGCGAAAAAAAGTATTGTTTGTTTATGGTTCTTAAAATAGTTTTTTAACCATGTCATATTGCAACCTCTGAAAATAATTACATGATACTATGTTATCTTAGACTATTGCTGTAAGGCGGTATCAATAATAGACTTGAATTGACGATATTGTCCATCTGCACCGCCACCACCTAAAAATGTAATCCGTACAGAACCATCTGTATCTATAATCAGTGTATATGGGATACCTTCACTAGGATATAATTCACTGATGGAACCGTCCACATCATAAGCAATTGGAAATGTATAACCGTTATTCTGAATAAATTGATTGACGGTGTTCTCATCTTCCATATAGTTGATGGCGAGAATATATACTTCATCGCCATATTCACTATTTAATCGTTCAAATGCCGGCATTTCTTCCACGCACGGTCCACACCAGGTCGCCCAAAAGTTTAGTAGTATAACACTGCCTCTATGTTCAGAAAGAGTAAATGAACTGCCATCTGCCAGAGTAGCAGTAAAGTCAGGTGCAAGGTTCTGATTGATTGGTTCATCATTTCTGTCATTGGTATCTTTTTGGCTGGAATCGGAAGCGTTTCCCCAACCGGACTCATTCTCAGGAACGGTAGCATCATTAGTAGTTCCCCAATCCATTGCATTTTCGGTGATACTAGTGTTGGCAGCAGTTGTCTGCTCTGAATTATCTGTAAGGGAACAACCGCTCAGAAAGCATATGCTTGCAAATATACAACATGCAATTATAAGATTTTGTTTCATAATAAATAGACACCCTCCTCTTTTTTGAAGTCGATAATTCTATTCTACGTTGTTTCTGGAAGGGTGTCAATGTGACATATAATTGATTGAAAAAATCGGACGCTTGTGATAAAATAACAATATTAAAGTTTTAAATGAAACAGTGAGAAGGAAAGAAGAAAAATGTACATGGGCAATCAAAAGATGAAACAAGGGGAGATGGATACATTATGAAGACAATTAGAGCAAAAGTAGTTTTCTTGGTAGCAATCTGTGCAGTGGTATCAACACTGATTAATGGTACATTTAGTTATCAGGGCGCAGCAAAAGTCATAAATCAGGATGCAGAAGATATGATGACTATGAAGTGTGAAAATGGCAGCCAGGAAATCAATGCAACCTTAAAACAGGTGGAACAGTCTGTAAATACACTGGCAAAACTGGCAGAGGAATCATTAACCGATTTAAAATCCTTTAAAACCAGTGACGAGTATGTGCAGGAGTATACGAAAGCCTTAGAGCCAATTGCATTAGAATCAGCCAATAATACGGAAGGGGCACTTACTTATTACATACGGTATAATCCGGAATTTACAAATCCAACTTCTGGTATTTTTGCAACAAGAGATTCTGCGGATTCAGAATTCAAACAGTTGACTCCAACAGATTTTAGTATATATGACCCAAGTGATTTAGAGCATGTTGGCTGGTATTACATACCGGTACAAAATGGAACGGCCACCTGGATGGATCCATATTTGAATTCCAATATTAATGTGTATATGATTTCTTATGTAGTGCCTATTTATGTAAATGGTGAATCTATTGGTATTGTTGGTATGGATATTGACTTTAGTCAGATTGAAGCGATTGCCGGAGATACAACCGTTTATGATGCCGGAGCATCCTTTATTGTGAATTCCGGAAATCAGATTATGTATCACAAGGAACTGGAATTCGGAACGGATCTTAACAATACAGATAATGGGATTTCTACAGATTTGGTAAATGGATTAAATGACAGTAGCAATGAGAAAACAGGAATTGTTTATAGTTATAAGGGTGTGAAAAAGGTTGGTGTTTATCAGGAACTTGTAAATGGCATGAAATTTGTTTTGACAGCACCAAAAGAGGAAATTCGGGATCATGCTTCAACTGTTTTGACAATGAACATGATTGCAATGTGTATTGCTCTTTTGTTCTCCATTGCACTTGGATTCTTTATGAGTGTAAGTATTTCGTCTCCGATTAAACAGGTAACAGAAATCGTGCGTAAGATTGCAGATCTGAATCTTTGTCGGGATGAGCGGATTGATTATTTAAGTCGTATGAAAGATGAGACCGGAGCTATGTCTCGAGCAGTACAGGAAATGAATGACCGCTTAATGGATATGGTACAGCAGTTAGAAGAGACCGGTTTAGTGGTTTTGGAGAATGCAGAACAGTTAAAAGGTAGTTCAGATGATGTCAGTGAGATGTGTAGTGATAATTCTGCTACAACAGAAGAACTGGCAGCTGCAATGGAAGAGTCTTCTGCTACAGCAGCCAGCATTACCCAGAATATTGAGACGGTAAATGAAAATGCCAGAGAAATCATGACATTATCACAAAGTGGAGAGACAGATTCTCAGCAGATATTGGAACGGGCACAAATGTTAAGTAATACAACGATGGAATCTGCAGAACGTACCCGGACTATGTATGAGCAGGTAAGACAACAGACAGGAGAAGCGATTGAGAAATCAAAAGCTGTTGACCGAATTAATGAATTAACACAGACTATTTTGCAGATTTCTGCTCAGACCAATTTACTGGCATTAAATGCATCCATTGAAGCAGCAAGAGCTGGAGAGTCAGGTCGGGGATTTGCTGTTGTAGCGGACGAAATTGGCAATTTGGCAAGTCAAACTCAGAATACAGTAAATGATATAGATATTATTATTAAAGAAGTATATGAGGCAGTCAGCAGCATGGCAGATTGTTTGAATACCTCAACTGAGTTTTTGGAAGAAACCGTACTGGAAGATTACAATAAATTCATGAAGGTAAGTGAACAGTACGCAGAAGATGCAGGCAATTATGAGGCAAGTATGAAAGAGATAGGAGAAGCGGTACGTACGCTGGGGTCTGCAATCGGAGAAATTACAGAAGCAATGGAAGGCATCAGTAAGATGACAGAAGAGTCGGCAGAGGGTATTTCAATTATTGCAGAGAAGACATCTGCTATTGTACAGAAGATGAATGACGAAGAGGAGCTGGTAGCAGCTAACCGGGAAAAGGCACAGAAGTTAGGTGACATTGTTGGAAATTTCACCCTCGAATAAGTTGGAAATCTTACAGACTTATGGAAAATGTCGTTTATTTTGACAAAAATTATAATATAGTGTATAGTGAATTTACCTAATGTGATATAGATGAAGGGAGAATTATTATGAGCGACAATTTTAACAACGATTACACGTATGATGCATCTGTGCAACCTGTACAGGAAGAAAAGAAGGGTATGTCAATTGCCTCATTAGTATTGGGATGTGTTGGTATACTTGCATGGTGTTTGCCACTTCTTGGTTATCCGGTAACAATCGCTGGTATTGTTCTTGGTATCATTGGTATGAAGAAGGGTGGAAAGACTCTGGCAATCATTGGTATCATCTTATCTGCAATATTCTTAATTGCAACGCTGATTAACTCTATTGCAGGAGTTATGTTAGCAGTACAAAACTTCTAGAACTTAATTTAGAGGCTGTTGCTTTTGCGAACAAAAATTCGTAAAGCGACAGCCTTATTTTTTCTTTTTTGACTCAAGAAACATTTTTAAGGGCATATCGGTCATTAGAACGCTATGACGGAAGTTGTAAAACAGATAAGGAATCAAATGTTGCTAGTACTTTCAATTAAAACAATTGCATTAAATGCTTTTTGATTCTTGTAGAATATAATAAATATAAAAAATGTAAAAAATAATTGAAAAATGTTCTGGCGTGATGTATAATAGATGAAAGCAGGCTGGTATTGGAATTGATTTTAGAGAAACCGGTGAAAGCGGTGAGCGTTCGAGCAGAACGAACTGTTTTATTCAATTCCGATTTTCGAAGTGTTCGATTGGACATTTTTGCTACCGATGAATTAGCAGTAGATTATAATTTAGAAATGCAAAATGAAGATGAAGGAAACCTTCCGAAGCGTAGTCGTTATCATCAGGCAGAAATTGATGTAGCATCTTTAAAACCAGGTGAAGATTTTAACGACTTGAAACCAAGTATCATAGTTTTTATATGTACCTTTGATCCTTTTGGAAAAAATGCATATCGATACACCTTTGAGCAACGTTGTACTGAGTATGATTTTGCATTGGGTGATGAAACAAAACGGATTTTTTTGAATACAAAAGGTAAAAATGATAACGAAGTTTCACAAGAATTAAAATGGTTTCTAAAGTATGTAGAGAATTCCACAGATGGCTATGTAGACCAGGTGGAAAGCACTAAGATACGTCAACTTCACGAAAGAGTTAAAGAGCTGAAAAGAAGCCGAAAATTGGAGGAACGCTATATGCATTTTGAAGAATTGTTAGAAAGGGAATTGAAAAAGGGGTTCGAAAAAGGCATTAAGCAAGGCATTGAACAAGGCATTGAAAAAGGCATTGAGCAAGGCATTGAACAAGGTATTGAACAAGGTATTGAGCAAGGTGTGAAAAAAGGTCAAGTAATGGAGCGCAAAAGACTCTTTACCTTAATTTCCCGTATGGCTTCCAATGGTGAAAGTGAACTTATTTCTAAATTAAGTGAAAATGAAGAATTTTATGAGACAATGCTGGAAAAGTATAATCTGTAGATTCTAAATAATTCAAATGGAGTATTGTTATACTTCGTCGAGAAATTTCAAAAACAGTATCAAATAATTTCAACATGATTTTATGGCACAAAGGATATTGTTCTGCTAAAAATAATACCTTAATAATAGAATAATTATTTGCTAACTAACTGTACGCAGGGATAGGTGTGTATGGTCTTTTTTGTTGTATAAATTGGGAATAACTGCTCATACTTTTAGAGTCAAGAAAAGTTCATTGAAGGATTAATTTCAATAAAATGGAGCATAAGTATGAAAGAGAAACAGTTACCCATTATCAATAAAAGTGGTTACTATGAGATTCGATTGGAGAGCATTGGTGGCCTTGGGGCAAATCTATGTGGAAAAATGATAGGGGAACTGGGACTGAAATATTTAGGGTTAAACAGTGCCAGTTTTTCCAGCTATGGTTCTGAGAAAACCGGAACACCGGTAAAGGCTTTTATCCGCTTTAGTGATTCAGAAAAAGAAATCCGCATTCATTCTCCTGTAGTGGAGCCCCATTTGCTTGGTATTTTTCACGAGGCATTGCTAAGTAATCCTTCTACATTGGAAGGCTGTCAGCAAAATACTCAAATTGTGGTTAATACCGGGGAGTCGGGAGAGGCATTAATTAAAAAATATGGAATTTCCTTAGAAGAAATTCATATAATACCGGCGCAACAAATCGCAATGGAGACCCATTCCCGTATTAACGTGGTCATGCTTGGAGCAATGGCAAAGGTTATGGGTTTTATCCCGCTTGATGCAGTAAATAAAATATGTGAGAAGACATTAGGAAAAAAATATCCGGATGCGCTGACCGGCAATCTGGAGGGAATCCGAAGAGGATATGAGGAGGTGGTTATGTATTCTCATAAGGGTAAAACGGAAAAGAGTATGGGAATACAGAAAGAAGCAGAAATTCCCCAATGGGGCTATGAGACTGCACCGATTGGGGGAATTAACCCATTATATGGAAATAGTGTAACATCGGATGTTTCTCCTTCCCGTCAAGGCTTTATTCCTGTCTTTATTCCCGAACGATGCATTAACTGTGGACTGTGTGATTCTACATGCCCGGATATGGTTTTTCAGTTTCAAAAGGGAGAATATAAAGGAAGAGAAATGATGATAAATAAGGGTCTGGATTACTATCATTGTAAGGGCTGTCTTCGCTGTGTGGAAGTATGTCCGGTGCAGGCACTGGTTCGTGGTGTGGAAACGGAATATCCGGAGAAGCCTTGGTTTCTGCCGAATCAGGAAATGATAAGAAAACCGGAAGATTATGAGAAGACGGGAGCGGACAGTTATATCACATCGGAATCGTATTTGACAGAAAAACGGATGGAAGGCGGTGAGGTATAGACATGAAAGAACAAATCATGGAATATGCCAGTGGAAATGAAATGGCAGCCATAGCAGTACAACAGATTGGCTATGATTTAATGGGGTATTATCCCATTACACCCTCTACACAAATCGCAGAGAATCTGGACGCTATGCGGGCTGCCGGAGAGACAGATTTGATTATGATTGCGGCAGAAGGAGAACACAGTGCTGCAGGTATCTGTTATGGTGCCTCTGTGGGTGGTGGACGAGTGTTCAATGCAACCAGTGCCAATGGCTTGCTGTATGCCATAGAGCAGTTGCCTGTACAGTCAGGTACCCGTTACCCTATGGTCATGAATGTGGCATGTCGAACGGTATCCGGTCCCTTATCAATTAAAGGAGACCACAGTGATATCATGTATATGCTAAATGCAGGCTGGATTATTTTCTTTGCCCATACGGTACAGGAGGTATATGATTTCAATATTCTGGCACTGAAATTAGCAGAGCAGGTACGCCTTCCGGCAGTAGTTGCATTTGACGGTTTTTTTACCAGTCATCAAAAACGGCGGTGTTATCGTTTTGCAGAGGAGAAGGTTATACGGGACTTTCTTGGTGAAAAGAAAGAAACTTATCCTTTTTTTGATTTTGAACACCCGATTACTGTAGGCTCTTATATGAATGAGCCGGATTTGATTAACAATCGTTATCAATTACATTTGGCTATGGAGAAGGCTCGGAATGCCTTGCCGACCTTGTTTCAGGAGTACCGGAATTTATCAGGCAGAGAGTATGCACAGATAGAGACATACCGATGTGAAGATGCAGAAACCATATTGATTTTGTTAGGTTCTTCCTATGATACTTCAATAGAAGCAGTAGAACAAATGAGAAAACAAGGCGAAGCCGTTGGCGTGCTGACACTTCATTTGTTGCGTCCGTTTCCGGCTAAGGAGTTGTGGGATGCTTGTAAAAATGCAGCCTGCCTTGTAGTAGCAGACCGACAGGACAGTTATGGAGCAGAAGGCGGAAATCTTTCTATGGAGGTACGGGCAGTAATGCAGCGGTACGGTGGGCAGGCAAAGATTAAGAACCTGATTTACGGCTTGGGTGGAAAAGACTTCTTTGTGGAGGATGCAGTAAAAATGTTCCGCTGGACCAAGGAAGAAAAAGAGGACTTCTGTTATTATGGAGTGACACCAGGGAGAGAAGAGGAAAGATCCAGTCGAGGTGGGGAGGGACTTCCCTATTTTCCACCATTGACGCCAGACAGAACGAAACTGGGACTGACACAGGCAGTTGAAACTGGGGATGGATTTACAGTAAAGGGTGGAACACTGAATGCTACGACTGCTATGCCGAAACGAATTGCACCGGGGCATGGTGCCTGCCCGGGATGTGGAATACCGGTAAATCTGAATCTGTTGTTGCGGGCAATCGAAGATCCGGTAGTGCTGTTATTCCAAACCGGATGCGGGATGATTGTCACAACACCATATCCGAAGACCAGTTTTAAAGTTCCATATGTCCACAATTTATTTCAAAATGGGGCGGCAACTTTAAGTGGTTTGGCAGAAATCTGTTATCGGAAGCAGAAAAAAGGGGAACTTCCACCGGGAGAGATATTATTTATCATGGTTAGTGGAGATGGGGGCATGGATATCGGTATGGGTGCAGCGTTAGGAACTGCTTTGCGAGGACATCATTTACTGCTTTTTGAGTATGATAATGGAGGTTATATGAATACAGGTTACCAGTTATCCTATTCCACGCCCAAGGGTGCCAGGAGCTCCACCTCACATGTAGGAAAAGAACAATATGGAAAGACCTTCTTTCATAAAGATATGCCCCAGCTCATGGCAGCGGCTAATATTCCTTATGTAGCTACAGTAGCAGAATCCAATCCGATGGATTTTATGAAGAAGGCGGCAAAGGCGGCGGCATATGCAAAGCAGAAAGGAGTTGCCTATGTAAAAGCGTTATCCGCCTGTCCGTTGAACTGGAATGATAAACCGTCAACGGAACGAAAGGTTATTGAAGCAGCCGTTGATTGTTGTTATTTTCCTCTGTATGAAGTAGAACAGGGTAAGACAAAATTAAGCTATGACCCGGAGAAGACAGGAAAGAAACGTCCGGTCTTGGAATGGCTGTCCATGATGGGACGCACAAAGCATCTGGCAAAAGAAGAATATACGGAAATCGTGGAAGAAATACAGATAGAAGTAGACCATCGATACAGGCGGTTAAAGGAACGGGCAGAGCATCCGTTGTTATAACGGAGAACAATGATATATTAATAGGAAAGGAATAGAATCGTATGGCAGTTGATTTTAAGAACAGTGAAACAAAGGATAACTTAATGCGGGCATTTGCAGGAGAGAGTCAGGCACGGAATCGTTATACCTTTGGTGCTTCACAGGCTATGAAGGAGAAACAGCAGGCAATAGCACAGGTATTTATCTATACGGCAAATCAGGAAAAAGAGCATGCGGAGATTTTTTATAAGCATTTGAAAGAGTTGGGAGGAGAAACCATTCATGTAGATGGTGGCTATCCGGTAGATATTACCGATGATTTGGCAGAATTGCTTCGTATGGCTCAACACAATGAATACGAGGAACATGACGATGTATATAAACGATTTGGAGATAAAGCTAAAGAAGAAGGATTTCTAAAGGTAGCAGCTTCCTTCCATATGATAGCAGAGATTGAAAAGTATCATGGTGATCGGTTTGGACGGTTTGCTGAATGGTTGGAAAATAATAAGCTTCATGTATCATCAGTAAGCACAGGATGGATTTGCCTGAATTGCGGATACATTTATGAGGGAGAAGCAGCACCGGAGAAGTGCCCGGTCTGTGATCATGACAAGGGATACTTTATTCGGCTGGAATTATCACCATTTGCCGGGGATTGCAAGGAATAGATGTTTGTTAGATGGTAAGGCAGAAAAATAACAGAGGAACAGCCTTTGACGGTTGTTCCTCTGTCTTTAATCTTACTTCATTTAGTAATTTTCCAGCAGGGATTTATAAAATTCACAATAATCCTTCCGATTTTCGGCGGTAAAGGACATTGCCTCCCTTGGATGACGATTTAACTGACCGGTAAACATATATTGCAGGTCATATCCCCAAACAATACCGGATTCTTTCAGTGGAATCATATATTTTTCAATGAAGATTAATAAGCTGTATAAGCTGTATCTTGGGTTCTTCAGGAAGCCAAGAAGCAGTTCCATAGCACAGTTGCCGGCACCTCTGCCCATGCCCTGTGCTGTTGCGTCCAGATAGGAAACACCATATGAAAGAGTTTCGATGGTATTGGCAAATGCAAGATTCTGGTTGTTGTGTGCGTGGAATCCTACCTTTTTGCCGGTTTTCTCTGCATAGGATAAATAAGTTCTGGCAAGCTCTGCCGCATTTTCCGGATACAGAGAACCATAACTATCTACTAAGTAAATGACATCAACATTTGTGTTGCAGAGCATTTCCAAAGCTTCTTCCACCTGATTGGTATTTGCCTGAGAAATTGCCATGATATTACAGGTGGTTTCATAACCCAGATCATGGAAATATTCAATCATTTCGATAGCTGCCGGTATCTGATGAATATAGCAGGCTACCCGAACCATATCGATGACACTTTCGCTCTTTGGAAGGAAATCTGTTTTGAAATCACATCTTCCTACATCCGCCATAACCGCAATCTTCATATCAGAAATGTTATCACCAACAATGGAACGGATGTCTTCTTCGTTGCAGAATTTCCACTTTCCAAAATCTGCTTCATTAAATAAAGTCTTGCTTGCCTTATAACCAAATTCCATATAGTCAACGCCGCTTTTAATATTGGTTTTATAAAGCTCGCGTACAAATTCATCTGTAAATTCAAAATTGTTACATAATCCACCGTCGCGGATGGTAGCATCCAGTACCTTTATATCATCCCGGACACTCATTAAATTACCTTTTCTTGTTTCCATTTTTCAATCTCCTGTAAAAACATTTTATGATGCTCTGTTGCTTTAATGCGATAAAGCAACAGAGCGATGATTGCATTGTAACACTATTGTATGGGTTTGTCAAATGGGAAATATGACTATTGTTGGATTTCGTCTGCCCACACAAAAGCATATTTTGCGATAATAACTGCAATAATCTCATTGATAATGGCGGCGGCTACAATGGTTCCCTGAAGGATGGCAGAAAGACTGGCATCAATGCTGCTTAATGTAGTTGCTGCAATCCCTGTAAAAACCAGAGAAACACCGGAATGAGGGAGAAGTGTAAAACCAAGAAATTTCGTTACAGTAGCAGGTGCCTTGGTAAGCTTTCCACCAAAATAGGCACCTCCGATTTTCCTTAATGCACGGGAAAGAATATCCACTGCAGAGATGAGGAAGAGGTATGGTTATATCTATGTGGATCGAAATGATGACGGAACCGGAACCTTGAACCGATATAAGAAAAAGTCTTTTTACTGGTATAAGCAGGTCATTGAAACCAATGGAGAAAGCCTGAGCCGAGATATAGATAAATAAATGCCAAAAATTCCTGTGTAATAGGATTTTGGGTACCCATGTAGGGTACGTTTTTCTCCACGCCCCCTTTGTTGGATAGGTTATCCGGCAGAGGGGGTTTTTAAAGTTTTCATGAGTTAAGAATCAAGGAAACTATGTTGACATAAATAGAATGGTGCAATACTATATATTTAATTACTGAAAAGCATTGGGGAGTTGAATAGAACGAAGGAGGCATTTTATGGAATATATTAATATGCAGGGTATCCAAATTCCGCCATGTATGATTGGCACCTGGGCATGGGGCGGAGGTATGAATGGATCCAAAATGGTATTTGGACAATCCTATGAGGAAGAACAATTGAAAAGTACCTTCCGGTGTGCCTATGATGCAGGATTTAACATGTGGGATACGGCAGAAGTATATGGCATGGGAAATGCAGAAAAACTATTAGGTACATTTATTCAGAATACTCCGGTTATTATTTCCACTAAACATATGCCGGGAAAGAAGTTTAAGGCAGGAGCAATGGAAAGCTCCTTGACGGGGAGCTGTGAGCGATTGGGGATTGATGCACCGGATTTGTACTGGATTCATTTGCCGAATCGGGTAGAGGAAAACGTGACCGCGGCCGTTCAATTGTTAAAGGAAGGGAAAATAAAAGCGCTGGGTGTATCCAACTATTCCTTACAACAGATAGAGCAGGCAGATGCCATGCTGCAAAAGGAAGGGTTTCATCTGGCGGCTGTGCAGAATCATTTCAGTTTGCTATCCAGAGGAGCAGAGCAGCAGGCAATTATTGACTGGTGTCAGGAACGTGAAGTAGTGTATTTCTCATACATGGTTTTAGAACAGGGTGCTTTGACCGGACGGTACGATGAAAAACATCATTTTAAGACATTCTCCTTACGGGGATTGCAGTTCGGCAAGAAGAAGTTTCGTAAGATTCAGCCTCTATTGGATTATGAAAAAGAATTGGGCAAAAAGTATCAGGTGGATACATCCCAGATACCCATTGCCTGGGCAATTGCAAGGCATACAGTGCCGATTGTTGGACTGACAAAGCCACAGCATGCAGAACAGTTGAAAACAGTTTTGAATGTGAATTTAACGGAAGAGGAATTAGGTCGGTTGGAGCAATTGGCAGAGGAATCCGGTGTAGTAATTAAAGGGACGTGGGAACCGAAAGTTAAGTAAAATTAGGTAAATAAAGTTTTGAGAGAGCAATTCAAGAAAATAATTGAGTTGCTCTCTTTATTATTGATTACAATATAGATGAACGCTATTTTTTTAAAAACAACATGAAAATTGTTTAAAACAAACAAAAGGGTGAAAAAGTAATCAGTAATTATTAATATTTTCAACAGGAAAAACTTATGGTATGATTAAGTAAAATTAAGTAACAAAGAATAGTAAAAAGAAAGTAAAGAATAATGAAGACGAGAAGAAAGAGAAAAAATTTTCAAAGTATTGTTATTGGAATGTCTATATTGGTAATGGCATGTGGACTATGGGGAGAAGGCCAATGCTCCTATGCACAGGCATCGAGGGAAACGACAATGGTGGACCAAATCATCATTGATGATTTTGAGGATGGAACGACTAGTGGCTGGGCAACATTAACAGGTTGGGACTATGATGGGGATGTTGGTATTACGGCTGTAGAATGGAATGGAGAAAATGTATTAAAATTAGATTTGGATTATACCGGCAAGGAAGAAGTTAGTTGGAGTGAAGCAAAGATTAAAAAGGATTTTTCTTCACCATATAGAATTTCCTCGTATAATTATTTGACCGTTGATATATATTATCCGGCAGAATTAAATGTAAACAATCTGGGAATGAAATTCTTTGCTAATGATGCAATAGACAAGGATGTATCAATTGAAGAAATCGAGACACTCAGTAATGGATGGAAGAAAGGAATAGCAGCATTGAAGTTTTCACCGTCATCGAAACCACTTGGAAATTTGATACTGGGTATAGTAGGAAAAAATACAGGTTTTGTTGGCTCTGTGTATATTGATAACATTGTTTTAGGTCAATATAATGAGACTGGTGATTATGTTGACATTACATCTGTTCCGAATGCCACAGGAACACAGGCAAACCTTACCGGAATGCCTACGGAAGTAAAGTTGGCCGATGATTCAGCAACAGCAGAAACAATAAGATTGTATAGTTATTTGACTGCTCTTTCTGCGAATGATCAGGTGTTGTTTGGGCATGAAAATGATTATAACAAGAAGGTTTCTCAGACCGCATCCGAAGGTGATGTGAAGGAACTGACAGGAAGCTTAAGTGGTATATATGGTATTGATACCTTATCCATTTCAGGAGCTGAGCTTGGATTAACTGACTCAGAAGAGGCGATGAATACAGCAGTAGCGAACAGTCTGGCAGCAGCAAATCAGGGTTCTATTATAACCTTATCTGCACATATGCCGAATTTTACGAGTAATAAGATTACCGAGAATTCGGACGGTACATATAATTTTACTGCTTGTGATTTTGCTGAGTCGAAGGATTTAAACAACAACTGTGCAGAACAGATATTGCCTGGCGGAGCATATAATGCACAGTTCAATTCATATTTGGATATGATTGCAGAATATGCATTAAGATTACAGGATGAAGATGTACCAATTCTATTCCGACCATTTCATGAGAATAATGGCGGATGGTTCTGGTGGGGCTCCGGTACCGGTGTGGAAACTTACAAGAGTATTTATCGATATACAGAAGAATACTTAGGAGAAAAGGGAGTACATAATATGTTGTATGTATACTCTCCAAATGGACCTTTTACCAGTGAAAGTAAATATCTGGAACGGTATCCCGGAGATGAATATGTAGATATCTTAGCCTTTGATTATTATGACGATTATAATACTTATCCGGCAACTTCTGATGGAAGCTTTTACGATAGCTTAAAAACGTCCTGTCAGGTAGTATCTGGAATTGCTGTTCAAAAAGGAAAGCTGGCAGCTATTTCGGAAACCGGTGTCAGAGTCATGAAAAAGGATGGTTCTGATAATGAAGGACTGTTAATGACCGGAAATCCTGTGGCACAGAGTATAACCGGGAAAAACTGGTATCAGGAAGTAAGTGAAATCGCAAATGAAGCTGGAATGCCTTATTATCTGGTATGGGCTAATTTTGGTGATACTAATTTCTATGTACCATATAAATACAACCATACTACGGGACAAGAAATGGTTAACGAATTCATAGACTTCTATAATTCGGATACATCCATATTTGCAGATGGAACTAATTTTTACTATGATTCTACATCCGTTACGGCAACATCTTATACCAATGCTTATGGATATATGATTGCACCATTTGACGGAGCAGTTATTAAAGATGCTACAGTATTGAGTGGAAGTGTTAAAAACGGAACTGATGTAAATTTCGTAATTACCAATCCGGATACCGGAAAGACATTACCATTGCCGGGTGTAATGCAATCAGAAACAAACGACACGACTACAATTTCGAATCAATATACAGCAGAATTAAGCAAAGCACAGTTGGAAGAGCTTGGTAAGACAGACTCAGCAACCATTGAATTGAGATCAGGAGATACTTCGATTGCTATTTTGAGAAATGTCAGCCTTGGAAAGGACAAGGATAAGGCACCGGCAAACATCATTGATAATTTTGAATTCTATGCAGGAAGTGAAAGCTTGTTACAAAGTACACATACTGAGAATTCTGCAGGCGGGTGTACTTCTGAATTCCTGTTGGATACTGAGAATAAATCTGACGGCAATTATGGCGGTGGATTCCATTATCAATTGGAAACTACTGGAAGCGAGGTGTGGACTGGTCAGATTCTGGCATTAGAAAATCAGGATTACTCTGCATATAACGCTATCGAGATGTGGGTGAAACCGGATGGAAAGGCTCAGAAGTTTGTAGTACAGTTTACAGATGCGTCCGGTGAAGAATTCGAAGTGTATCTGACGAATTTCGTAAAGGGGACAGAGGCACAATATGTAATCATTCCATTCTCCTCTTTTGTAGGGAAGCAGGGAGGAACATTGGATACATCTAGATTAACAAAGTTTGCTGTATGGTGTAATTCAATTATTCCAGAGAATCATACCGGAACATGGAAAGTAGATTCTACAATCTATATGGATGGAATCCAAGGAATAGAAGTGTCGGAAGAAACATTGAGTCAGGTGGATGAAGACGGATTGATTTTTAGCGATACTTCATTTGCGAATCAAGAGGGTACGGCATCAACAACGGATTCTTCCGATGATGGTACCTCGACTCAAAATAATTCTAAGATTGTAGGTAAAGTTTTACTTTGTCTCGCTATTGTAATTGTAGTAGCGACTATAATATTTGGCATCATAGGTTTGAAAAGAAAAAATAATCAAAAGAAGAAATAACCATTAAAATGTGTGTGTGTGTGAAAAGGCAGTCTGGCAGCAGGCTGTCTTTTCTAATGCATTAGCACGCTTCCTATGATATAATAGTTGTAATGTAATACGGAGGTGATAGATATGGGATTTGCAATTTTTTTATTAATATGTAATCTGTTAATTCCTATCATTATGTTGGGGATCGGTCTGATGTTTGAAAAGACATCGCCGGGAAAAATCAATCATTTCTACGGATACCGAACCAAAATGTCCATGTTAAATCAAGACACATGGACGTTTGCACATTCTTATTGTGGACGGTTATGGAAGAAAATCGGAATCATCATGCTTCCATTATCCATACTTGCCAGCCTTCCTATGTTCTGGATGAAGAGTGATGATGGACAGGGAATCCTTACATGTGTGATTGAAGGTCTTCAGATTGTAATCCTACTGGTATCCATTTATCCGGTGGAACGGGCATTAAAGCAGAATTTTGATGAAAAAGGTAATCGAAAATCATAAATCTGTTATAACAATTCCCTTATCTGGTTTAAGTTCTGAATCGTGTAGTGGATAGGAAGGTTATCGATGTTTTCTTTGCCTTCCGGATTGTACCAGCAACACTGTATTCCGACATGGACACCGCCCAGCATATCGCTGGAGAGAGAATCACCAACAATCAAAATTTCGTCTTTGGTATAGGTTCCAATGTGTTGCAATACATAGTCAAAAAATTCCCTGGCAGGTTTTTCATAGCCAATTTCATCGGATATAAATACACCATCTATCAGCGGAAGCAGGTTTGAACGTTCCAGCTTCCGCTTTTGTGCGACTAGGGCACCGTTGGTTACGATATATTGCTTAACACTTCCCTGAAGGGATTGAATTAATTCATATGCATGATCCAGAAAACAGATGGTATCTCCCAGACGTAGCTGATACTCCCTGTTAAAATCTGCGGCAATAGAGGCGTCCAGATGATAGGAGGATAAGAACTCCTCAAACCGTTGAACTAAAAGACGGGACTTGGTAATCTCACCAAGTTCCAAACGCTTCCAGTAATTATCATTCAAAGCAGAATATTCCAGAATCATTTCATCGGTACATTCTCCCAAATGAAACTTCTCAAAGCATTTCCGTATGGCATTGCGTTCCGCTGCTTTGAAATCTAAAATTGTTCCGTCCATATCCCATAGAATAACTTTTATCATATAACCCTCTGTTTCTAAAACCATTTTATCCCTTAAAATAATATCTCTTAAATATGAAAAGATTTCGTTTATTCTATCAATGGTATTAAGGTTTGTCAATGAGAAACCGGTCTGCCAGTAACAGCCAGTTTGCCCGGAAAAGACGCATAATCTGCCAGTACCCCATACCGTGTAACTGATACTCTTTTACCAGATTGAATTTTGCCTGCATACTGCGGACATCCTCAAACCATACTTCGTGGGCAATTCCGTTATTGGTATAAGTAAAGAAGGGAGACATGGCAGTTTCGTCAAATTGTATCTCGGCTCCATTGTTAGCGGCAATGGTAATAGCTTCAACATTCCCGATGGTAGTAGCTCTGGTCACTCCTTTTTCATAAGGTAAAGGCCAGTCATATCCATAATTGGGAATCCCCAGATTAATTTTTTCGTTGGGAATACGGGTAAGGGCATATTCTACTACCTGTCGGACGTTATTAATAGGAGCGACTGCCATTGGCTGGCTATAGGTATATCCCCATTCATAAGTCATTAATAAGACTTCGTCAGCGGCTTCCCCTAATAAAGCATAATCCTTCCCTTCATATAGCAGTCCGGGCTGGTCGTCACTGGTCTTGGGTGCCAGAGCAACGGTAACCGGATATCCAAGTTGATTGATTGCAGAGCGGACATCACGGACAAAGTCAGCAAATACAATCCTGTCCTGTGGCAGAATATATTCAAAATCAATGTCTACACCCTGAAATCCTTTTTCTAATACCGTAGATGTCAGATTCTCAATTAACGTTCTTTTCGTAACAGGATGATTGATGACTGCAGAAATCAGACTGTTATTAAAACGTCCGCTGGCATCAAAGGGGGTTAATGTCAGAAAGGGCGCGGTGCCATTAATCAAGGCGGCTTGAATCATGTAAGAATCATCCACCATCGGTGGAATTAATTCACCTTCCATGGAAAATCCATAAGAAAAGACGGATAATCTGGATAAATATGGAAGGGTTTGGTTCAGAACCCATTGATTGATAAAGGGATAGGCATACCCATTTGTAACCACAAAACGGGAAGGCTGTATTGTGGAAGGAGTGGATAACAGTAATGCCTGCCCTATAACCAACGTGTATGGATAAATTAATTGGTTATTGTAAATGATAGTGTCTGCCCCAATCTGATAAGTGGCAGCTATGGAATTGACGGTGTCACCGGAAGCTACAATGTGGATAGTCATAAAAGGGTCCGTTTCGCAGGTCTTATTCATTAGTATATGATAAAAATCTCTTAACATTCAATTTTGACGGGGGTATACTAGCAACCAGAAAAAGGAAAATAAACCGATGAGCAAGAGGAGTAGGCAGGCATGAAGCACCCAGAGAGCCGTAGGTGGTGAGATTACGGCAGTGGATAACCTGGTGAATGGGCTTGCGAGGGTGGCTTGAAATCATGTAAAGCATGAGAGTAGATGTCAACGGGGTTCCTGCCGTTATCAGAAGGAGACATATGGAAGTATGTTCAGAGTGGGTATAGATATACCAATTTGGGTGGTACCGCAGAAGTGTAAGCTTTTGTCCCTTAGTAGGGACAAATACCTTTAATATCTCCACAGCATCATCCATTGTAGTATCTGCTTATGGCATTCCGGTAGCCAAGCATGGGAACCGAAGTGTGTCCAGCAAATGTGGTGATTATGGAAAAATCTACTGTGATGCCAATGGAAATAGCACCGTTCACGAAGGCACTTGTGATTTCCCAAACTGCATGGGTTCTCATGTATATGCATGTACGACATGTGGAGGAGGAACAACTCCGGTTACCTGTGCAAGCTGCAATGGAAGTGGAAAGTGTAAGGTTTGTGGCGGAAGCGGAACACAGTAACAGAAAGAAAATCAGATGAATTACCGACTAAGTCATTGCCAATAATGGTAATGACTTAGTCGGTAATTGTTTTTTAAAAATCTCTTATATATAATGATTCTTGTGTGAAAACGAATGAGAGTTATTTATGAATATTAGTTATAGGAGTAAGGAAAGTATGAAGTTCAACCAAAGACTAAATGAGTATATTGAGGAATTACAATGTTCTGCCAAAGAGCTGGCAGAAGCATCCCGGCTTTCAGCAACGGTTGTCAGCAGATACCGGACAGGTGAGCGTGTTCCGGCAGCAGACAGTGAACAGCTTCAGAAGCTGGTATCCGGTATTGTGAATGTGGCTCAAAGCAAAGGAAAGAATGAACTGGAAAAAGAAATCGTTTTTCAGGAATTGGCGGACACATTAAAAGAGAATGATTGGAATTATGATATATTTTTGAAGCATTTTAATGCAATTATACTGGTTCTTAATATCAATATAGCTGAGATGGCAAGGGGAATTAATTACGATGCCTCCTATATCAGCCGGATTCGTTCCGGTCAGCGCCATCCTGCTAATATGGAGAATTTTATTGAAAACATTAGTCAATTTATTGTAAAAAGATATAATAAAACTACAGATTTAGAAATCGTAGCACCATTATTGAATGTAAGTGTAGCTGATATAGAAGCAGAACCAAGATATCTGGCAGCATTGCTGGAATGGTTTTATAGCGAAGAATCCTCACAAAAGAAGGATGATATCAGTGAGTTTTTGAAACAAGTAGATGAATTTGATTTAGATGAGTATATTAAGGCCATTCATTTTGATGAAATGAAAGTACCACCGGCTCTACCTGTTCAGTTACCAACTTCAAAGAATTATTATGGGCTGGAAGCTATGAAAACAGGAACTTTGGATTTCCTGAAAGCGACGGTAATGGCAAAAAGCATGGAAGATGTATATGTGTTGGATGATACGCCTATCGCAGATAAAGCAAAAGACTCTGATTTTCCAAAAAAGTGGATGTTTGGCATTGCAATGGTGTTAAAGAAAGGCTTACATATCCACATGGTTCATAATTTAAACAGGCCATTTGAGGAAATGATGTTAGGTCTGGAAGCTTGGATACCCCTTTATATGACGGGACAGGTTTCTCCGTATTATTTAAAAGGAGTTCACAATCAGGTGTTTGGGCATTTTCTGTATACGTCAGGAGTTGCTGCCTTATCCGGGGAAAGTATTGCAGACTATCATGACCATGGGAAATATTATTTGACGAAAAACCGGACAGAACTTTCGTATTACCGCCAACGTTCAAAAGATATTATCAGTCAGGCAAATCCGTTGATGGAGATATATCGAAAGGCAGAAGAAGATACATTTCAGGCGTTTTTGAATCGTGATGCATTAGAAGATGGCTCCCGGCATGAATTGTTGTCGGCATTGCCAATTTATACGATTTCAGATGATTTATTAGTGCGTATGCTTCAACGGAATGGGATAGATAATGAGGAGCAACAGCAAATCATACAGAAAGTCAATGAGTTAAAGCGTATTACAGAAGAGATTTTGAAAAAGAATCCAATCCGCACAGAGATTCCGGAACCTACCAAAAAGGAATTTCAAGAGCATCCCATGCGCTTGTCATTATCAGGGATATTCTATGAGCAGGAAATTGTTTATACTTATGAAGAGTATCTGGAACATCTGGAGCAGACGAAAACGTTTGCAGAAATTCAGAAGAACTATAGTTTGCAGCGAATGAAAGTGGAAGCGTTCCGAAATATCCAGATAACCATTCATGAAGGAAAATGGGCAATGGTATCCAAGAATAAATGTCCGGCAATACATTTTGTAATCCGGCATCCGAAGCTATGTAATGCATTAGAGAATATGGTAACACCAATGATAGAACCATAACGTATATAGATTATGAAAATGAAAAAGGGCGTTCAATAGAACGCCCTTCTTGTATGTGATGAATGATGTACTTATTCTATCCATGCACCATCTTTATTCAAAGTATAACCGTCAATGACAGTATCATATGCCATTTCGCCGGACTCTTTCAGATAATACCAGGTTCCGCCATCATTGAACCAACCGGTCTTCATAGAACCGGAAGCATCCAGATAATACCAGTTATCATCCAACTTCAACCAGCCGGTCTTCATAGCACCGGACTCTGTGAGATAATACCAGGTTCCACCGTCGTTAATCCATCCCGTTGCCATAGCACCGGAATTGGTTAAGTAGTACCAGGTTCCACCGTTCTGAAGCCAACCGGTCTTCATTGCACCGGAAGCATCAAAGTAGAACCAGTCATTATTAATTTGCTTCCAGCCGGTTGCCATCCATCCGTCTGCATCAAAGTAATACCAGGTTCCGCCAATTCCCTTCCAAGTACTGGTTGGGTAAGTTGCGTCTGCATACTGATACCACCATTTGTTCCCGGACTGTTTCCAGCCTTCCTGTACCGGATTTTGAACCCAGGCTCCTGAAGAACCTACATAGCTTCCTCCAATCCAGGTAGATTCTGCCATTTTACCGTTGCTCTGGAAATAATACCATGTACCGTTAATTAACTGCCAACCGGTCAACATTGCTCCTGAACTATCCAGATAATACCAGGTTCCGTCAATTTCCTGCCAGCCGGTTTGCATAACAGCATCCTTGTTGAAATAATACCAGATGCTGTTGATTTCTTTCCAGTCTGTGACAGCAACGCCGGTATCATCTAAATAGTACCATGCGGTATCTTCTTCATACCACTGGCTGGTAACGATTTTGCCATCCTTATATAAGACCTTGGTTCCGTCTTCCTTTACATACCATCCATTGTCCGGAATTGCCGGTGTTGGATCCGCCGGAGTTGAAGGTGTTGGATTCTCCGGAGTTGGAGGTGTTGGATCCGCCGGAGTTGGAGGTGTTGGATCTTTTTCTGTTGTTTTATAAGCAATTGCATATTTTGAAAAGCTGTCTGTTTTAAAGGTGACTGTCTTTGCAGCAGCATCGTATGTAGCAGAAATTACCTCATAAGTACCATCGTGCTTCTGGTGTACAATTTCAACATCATCCGGCAACTCTTCTGATACAGTCAGAGAAATGGTTGCTTCATTTGTTAAATCTGTAATTTCAGTCGACCATACATCCTCCTCGCTTCCTCTGTATACAACATTGTTAAGATTCAAATCAAGATATGAATCAATGGAATATCCATTGGCAGCGGTTGTAAAGCCGGAAACATCTGTGGCTGTAGGCTGAACATCATCAACACTTAGAACCGCAGTACCCATTGAGAATTCATCTGCATTTTCAGCATTAATTCCGATGCTACCGGTTGAAATTGCCGTAGAGCTTGTAGCTACTTTATCCTCTACCGGTGCACAAGTTGCACCAAGGTGACAGTTGCCATTTGCAATGGTAAATGTATATTCTGCAACCTTATCCGGATTCGAACCAAACGCACCACCATTTGGACCAAATGTTACAACCTGATAACCATATCTAGGAACTAATCGTACGGTAAGCTTACCACCTGCAATCAGAGTTGCTTCACCACGGTTTGGATCTTCACTAAAACTTAAGTAAGCGTGATTGGCATTATTCATATCTTCCAGGTTATCATATGTTATTGTCTGACCTGCTCTATCCTGATATGAAAAACTTACGAATTCTACAAGTGTGTGATCCAGGAATTGATCCGAACCTGCATCTTCTTCCAGATTGGACCATAGGAAGTTACCGGTTGGGAAATATCGATTCTGCGCGTCAATCTGTTCCTCACTACAGGTAAATTCTATCATTATTTCTAATACTCCATCTGCCATACTGTCAGGTATCACAAAGGAAAGACCGCTTTCGGATACCAAATCATCACGATTTGGATTTCCAATTGTATCCCAATCAACATCAACGCCATTAAATTTCATTCCAAAATAATCTAATTCAAAACCATCATTTGGCTTTGCATATATGGTGAATGTCTTTCCCGGTGTTAATGAAGAAGGGTAGGTTACATCATTCGCTGATATATCCGGATAATTGTATGTGTCATATTTGTATCCAACAGTTCCGTTGATAGCATTCCGCACCTGAAAATGGATTGCATCCGCTCCAGAACCATAAGTACTTTCTGAACCAATAATTTCCATATTTGCAGTAACATTATAGGTATCAGCATATGGTACAGTCAGAATAAATGATATTGTCTGAGACTGACCATTCAAATCCATGGCTTCAAGAATATCCCATTCACGAGTAGCTTCATTGGAACCCGGGATCTGACTTGAGTAATCTACGCCATTAATTTTAATTTCAGTATATCGCATATTAATTTGATTCACGAATTCAAATTCTACTGCATGAGATCCTCCTACCTTTGGAGTAGCTGGATCCGCTGCATTATATGGATAAGTAACGAAAGGTTTTTGCGTAACAATATCCATTTGAGATCCTTCATCATAAGAACGCTCCTGTGCATCTGCCCCGTTTATGTAATAAATTGCAGTAACAGGGAGACCGGCACCATCATGTAAATCTGTACCGCTAAAATGAATAGTGGAAGTTTTATTTCCATCAAAATTGTATTCTTTCGATGCACCAGAGCCAGCGTGGCCACCGCCACCAGGCTGAGGGTCATTGCCACCATTGTCAGAACCAAAGCCAAATTCTACTTCAAAGCTGGAATTTGCAACGGTACGTCCTTCATCCAATAAATCAGATAAATCAATTGTTACGCCATCGTTGCCTGTAAAACTTTCTGCTTCATTGCCGGTTGTGCTATACTTACTTGCACCATTCACCCGAACGTTGACTCCTCTTCCTGCGTCAAGAGTATAGCCGCCATTTGGTTCGAATTTAAGTGTGATGTTATTTGATGCACTTACATTCACTGAAGCATAGGAATTGGTTTCCGCTGTCTCAGCCACCATTGTAAAGTTCGAATCACCATCCAGCTTGTACCATATATGACCGCCGGTCACTGCATTATCTTGACACTTAAAAGAAACTGTGCCTGGTTCTGCAGGCTGAGGGTCACCACCGCCACCGCCAGCACCGTTGTCAACTCCAAACTCTACATCATTAAGCGCTGTATTACTTGTGATGGCATAGCCCGCTTCGCTAATAAGAGCATTCTTGATTGTGCTCTCAGAATCGGTTTCAAGTAAATTAGTATCGCCCTGTTTTAGTTGAATACCGGTCCAATCAACCTTATAACCCCCATTTGGAACAATTCTTACGGCAACCGCAGTCTGTGTGCCTTCGGTGTAATCTGTCCATCCAGAATTGTCAGTTGCTTTGTACTGCACCGTACCTTCCCCTTTATCAGCTTCACTCCGAAAAGTAACGGATAGGGTGACGACTTCTGCATGTACAGGAACAATTGGCTGACTACTCATAATAATGGAAAAAGCCATTAAAGCACTGAGAAGTCCCGCCAGTTTTCGTTTGACCTTTAACTTCATTTAATCACTCTCCTTGTTTATTTTTGTTCATCAATAATAATGACATACTATTATTACAAACTACCTATATCTTACCAAAATCCTTATTTTTCAACTATATTTTTACCGTTAATGGCATTGACAAATCTGGCAATTCTGTTATCATGATACAGCATGGAAGGAAGGTTTTTATGAAACAGGCAAAAGGCTTACATTACTTAAAACAAACATTTATCGGAGACCGGGCATTTTATAAGATGGTATTATCCATTGTGGTTCCTATTATCATACAGAATGGCATTACGAACTTTGTCAGTCTGTTAGATAATATTATGGTTGGACAGATTGGAACGGAACAGATGTCAGGAGTTGCCATTGTAAACCAACTGATTTTTGTATATAATCTGTGTATTTTTGGTGGCTTGGCCGGTGCGGGTATCTTTACTGCACAGTATTTTGGACAGAAGGATCAGGAAGGTATCCGTCATACGTTCCGCTATAAGATTTGGATGGCATTAATCTTAACCATAACAGCCATTCTCATATTTCTTATATTAGGAGAATCATTGATTCAGATGTATCTCAACGGAAGCAATGACGGTGGCAATCTGGAACTGGCACTGGAATATGGGCGACAGTACATGAATATTATGCTGATAGGATTGCCTCCGTTTATGATGGTACAGATTTATGCCAGCACCCTTCGGGAGTGTGGTGAGACTAAGGTGCCGATGAAAGCCGGAATTACAGCAGTCATGGTAAACCTTGTATTTAATTATCTGCTGATTTACGGAAAATTCGGACTGCCGAAATTAGGGGTAGCCGGTGCTGCAATAGCAACCGTATTATCCAGATATGTAGAAGCAGTGATTGTGATTATGTGGACCCATCGGCATCCGGAGAAGAACCTATATATTACCGGCATATACCGTACATTACAAGTGCCATGGCATCTGGCAAAGAAGTATTTTATAAAGGGAATGCCGTTGCTGGTAAATGAGACGCTTTGGGCATCGGGAATGGCGGTTCTGACTCAGTGTTATTCCCTTCGGGGGCTAAGTGTGGTTGCCGGGCTAAATATTGCCAATACCATTAATAATGTCTTTAATGTTGTATTTATCGCCATGGGAGATGCCATTGCCATTGTGATTGGACAACTGCTGGGAGCAGGGAAAATGAAAGAGGCCAGAGATTCGGATAATAAGATGATTGCCTTTTCCATATTCAGTTGTATTATTATTGCGGGAATTATGCTGTTGATTTCCCCGTTGTTTCCACAGCTTTATAATACCACAGAGCAGGCGAGAACTTTAGCCAGACAGATTATGATGGTACAGGCAATATTTATGCCGCAGGCTGCTTTTATGCATGCCGCATATTTTACCTTGCGTTCCGGGGGAAAAACTCTGGTTACGTTCTTATTTGACAGTGTATTTGTCTGGTGCGTCAGTGTGCCGATTGCTTATATCTTAAGCCGGTATACGGACTTGTATGTTGTCTGGATTCTGGTTGCTGTGCAGATAGGAGATTGGATTAAATGTCTGATTGGTTTTATTCTGGTGAAGAAAGGTGTCTGGATTCAGAATATTGTAGGTGGAGAGATAGAAAAATCAAAGTAAGGGACCGGAATGCAGAAGGAGACAGAACCTCTATGAGGAACTGTCTCCTTCAGTGTGATAGGGACGTTTTCTTCGCTGAATATATACTATCATGCCGGCACCAAGAAGAAGTCCCAATAGGGATACTATGCTACCGGTCAGCAGATGAGGATATACAATGTGTAATGTAACCTGTGGTTCATCTATGACCAGTAGATTATTTTCGTTATGAATGGCTTGCTGTGTCCGGAAATTATCCTGAAAAGCAAGGGTAGTATTTACCGGTACCTTTTCGCTTTCAATGATTATGGTATTTCCCTCCATAGAAATAGAAATTGGAATTATTTCCCGGTTCGGTATCTGGCTGTATTTTAATTGAAAACAGTCATCTAAGATACTCCATAAGTCCGGATTGTCTGTGTTCATGGCAAAGTAAGCCAGGTTCAGACCCAGATAGTATATGTTTTCGTTGGAAGAGTCATAGCTTAAAAATGGTATAATTTCTCCGCCTTCATTGATATAACCTAAGACCTGATCCGGTTCATTGGTATATCCGGTAAGCCATTCCTCAGAACCTTCCGGAAACTGTCCTGCAGCAATGCTGTCATTCTTGTAGTGGAGATTCGGAAAAGTATGGGTCAAAGTAATGGTGTCCTGTGTTATTCCCAAAAAGGTCTTTTCCATCCGCCCATTTTCCGGAATGTGGGCACAGTCAATAACAATTCGTGTACCCTGATTTGCTACCGTTTGTAGCAGGGATTCTGCTTCTTTTTGATTGTGATAGGAGAATCCACTTAAAAACAAAGTATCATATGCGGTTAATTCTTCCACAGAATAATCGTCGATATAATTGGACATCCCGGTTGTAAAAGTCGGATAATAAATGGACAAGGCGGCTCCGTATTCTCCGATGGTAAGGCCGGAATATTCAGTTGCTACACCAAAGGTTTCCGGTGTGCTGGCTTGGAATAAGTAGGTGGCCTCAGTTTCTTCAATTAACTCATATCCACAGGCTTTTGCAGCATCCAGCAGCTGTTTCTCCTGATGAACAAGAGATTTTCGAACCATTACGGCATCATCTCCTAATTCAATGCTGCGGTCGAACACATAGAGATATTCTTCCCGTTCCAAAGCTTCATTTACCAGCATAATATTCTGAGCAGTAGCAGCTCCCTGCCAAGCCCATCCAAAGGTATAATCTACAGCATCGTCACCGGTTACCATGCTCCAGGATGGATAAGAACCAAAGCTGCTTAAGTCCATTAAACTCCCCCGCTGTTGAACATGTTCTTTTAATAATAGGCTGTCTGTTTTAGCAACTTCTGGAGCCGGTGTATAGTATCGGGGCAGACAAGCCAGTGAAACAGCACTGTCTGCAATCATCAAAGACATAAATAGGATGGCATATTTCTTTCTTAATGTGTTCCATTCCAGCAGAGACAACAAGAAACAGGCATAAGCAAGAGCATTAAAGCGGGTCATCCAAAGAAATTCTCCCAAAGGAATATGTCTGGTAACCGTAGCTGCTGCCGGGGTAGTACCCAGCAGGACAAGTAGTGCAAAACAGAAACCGGCTTTCTGTTTTTTATTTGCCAGTAAAATACCCAATATGGTTATAATCAGAATAGATATTCCAAAGTAATATGTGTCCGCCACACCGGTCACCCGGTTTTCAGGATTCAGGGAAGTAGTCAAAGAAAAGGTCAGCAGGTCATGAACCTGTGAGCTGGAATCACCCATAGAAAGCATACCCCCTGACAAGGCAGGAATAAACCAGATACCGGCTATCAGGATTCCGATTACCATAGCGGTCAAAGCTTCGATATCTTGTTGGAAATGACGGTTTAAGAATCCGTCAAAGCATAAGAACAGAAAGCATCCGATTCCTACAATGGCAGTAAACATCAGATGGGTAAAGGTCATAAGGCTCATGGTCAGCATTAATCCAATAAGACCGGAACGCTGTTGCTTCCGGATGTATCTCCAAAGGAAATAGATTACATAAGGAATCCATACAGATGTCAGAATTCGCGGCATATTTCCTTCACAGAAAAATACCCGGATATTATCCGGCAGGAAGGTCCAGAGCAAAGCACAGCCAATGGCAATCACAGGACGCTTACTATCCTTTCCCATAAGGAGAAACGGAAAACCGCCGAGGAAGCAGACACAGCCTGCAAACAGATAATAGGCATGTAGAATATCGCCTCCGGTTATCCATTGAAGCAATGCCATAAAGTAATAAGCCAGTGGTGGCCAGTAACGGTAAAGTTGGATGCCATTATACCACTGAGGAGAATACAGGGGATACCAGTCACCAGCCAGAATATGATCATACATATACTTGGATTTATACATATGTCCCCAGACATCATTACCGGAAGGCTCCCAGTGGTTCAACCACAAAAAGGCAGTGAAAGTCATGGCGGTAAGCAGTAGAAGACCTGCACCAATCCAGAAGAGCAGAGTGGCTTTCTTTTCTATGCTTGGTTGTGTTTGTTTTGGTTGTATTGGTTTCATAGGTTTTGTCCTCCATGTAACGGATACAGGTACATTAATCATCTTCAATCATACTGATGACATAGGAACGGGAAGGGGTTTCACTCATTTCCATCATAAGGAATAACCAGCCCTCTTCATTTAAAATGGTACTAAGCTGTTCTTTAAAATAATCACAGCAGTTTTCCAGTGTAGGATTAATGATATCGAAAGGAGGACATTCATTTAAATCCTTATCCTGATATTGATCCATAAAAGCCTCAATTTTCTTTTCCAAATCCGTGAACTGAATAAAATTCTGTTGCATCTTAATCACATGGAGTGTAATTTCCCAGGTGTGAGGATGCATGGCACCCAGTACGCCATTAATATAAATGGCATGTCGGGCATTTAAGTAAAACTTGAATTTATACTGTTTATACCGATTACTTTTGCCACTGTGGTGAATGGTAATGGAGGTGTCTTCACCATCCGGTTTGGCTGTATTCTCTAATCGTTCGAATTCCTGATTGCGTTCCAATAGTTCTTTCTGTGTTTGGGTAAGAAGCCGTTCTGTTTTGGTCCAGGCACCGGATAGGGCAGTGACAGCACCAATTGCCAGAAGCAGCAGGACCGCAAAAAGCAGAATGATATATACCTCATAGGTAGTAATACTACCTGTAGATAAAAACTGGGAGCGGTCTGTAATCATTCCTACGGTATAGGTATCAGCTCCTACATTAAAATCGGTGGTAGTAAGTATTCCATTTTGTGCCTTCAGGTTTTCAAAGAAGGATGCCCGGTCTTTCAAAGTGGTTAGCGACTGGGTGGTTGACAGGTTTTTGGCAAAGATAACCTGCTCATTCTGAATCAGGAAGGTCCAGCTTCCCCCGGAAACAGGCACATGGGTAGACAGATATTCCACGACCTCTTCGGAAGAAGCACCTGTTTCATACATGGTAAAAAGGGTATCTGAAAGCTGATTACAGTACTGCTGCTGTGTATTGGTATCCCGGGTCACGTAACTGTTGGTAATTCCATTCAGAATAGTAAGTAACAGAACAATGGAAGCAACGGTTACCAGTATAATAGTAAGGATTATGGTGGTCAAACGACTGGCAGGATGCTGTTGCCAGTGGAAGGTTTTCTTATTCATCTGTATTTACCTCCGATTTCCATTTCTGAAGCTGCCGACGGATTCCTTGAAAATCATGTCGGATAACATTACAAAAAGCAGCCCATTCCTCTGAGAAATTCTTCATTTTCCAGCTCTGCGTTCCTTTAATGGCATTAATGATGCCGGCAAAGCGAAACCAGAATATCATAAAATTATAAAGAGGCAGCAGGGCAATCAAATACCATTTTCTGGCATAATAGCGTTGTAACTGTTTCTCTTTTGATAAAAACATCAGAATGCAGATATAAAGCAAAAGAGTAGAAAACACATATAACAGGTACATGATGATAACGGATTTTACAATCAGCATAATAGGATAATTAATAAATGCAAGGCATATTAAAGCAAAATACCAAATCATCCGGGGAAATGCAAAGGTATGGTCATACATCAGTAAGCGAATGACAAAATCGGATAAGAAGCCTTTGCCAAAAAACATACCACGTCCCTTAAACATATGCATGACTTCAATTTCTCCCCGTTGCCAACGCTGGCGCTGGATATAAAGACGGTTCAAGTCTTCAATAGGGTCAACAAAGAAATATGCATCTTCACATAATGCCACCTGTTCCTTCAAGGTGTCCCGAATCTGGAAGGTTACATGTGTATCCTCACAAATAGTATCTGTATTATATAGCTGTGTTTTTAAAATGGCTGACTTTCGAAAGGCAGAAAAGGCACCGGATAGAGTAAATATGCTGTTAAACTCTGATTGAAAATTCCGTCCGGCTAAAAAGGCCTGACAGTATTCGAAGAATTCCAGCTTCCGCAGCAGACGGAGAGGAAAAGATTTAGTTTCATCAATCATTTCCGGATTTGTCATAATGGTACCGGTCAGACAGTCAATGGTATCTTCCTCTTCAAATCGGCGCACCATATTGTACAGGGCTTCCGGATGCAGAACTCCATCACTGTCGATGTGAATAATGTATTTTCCATAGCTGTTAAATAAAGCCAGATTTAATGCTTTGGATTTCCCCTGCTCCGAATTCATCCAGGTGATAGTTAGCTCAGGGAAGTCCTCCTGGCATTGACAATATACCTGAAAGCTGTCATCGGTACTTTCATTATTGACTAACATAATATAAATCAGTTTACTGTCATAGGTAGAATCATTTATGGATTTGATGCATGCATAAAGCGTCTCGGCAGAGTTATATACCGGAATAATCAGTGTAATTTCCGGGCAATACTGCAATTCTTCCTCTTTTTTTCTGAAGATTCTACGCTTCAGCAAAATAAAAAAGTCAAAAACAGTGGGAATAATTTCCATTACAATGGGAATGATAACCCATGCCATCCAAAAGAGAATCGGACTATGCAATAAATCATTCATGAATGTCATATCGGAATGCACCTACTTTCTGTCGAATTACTTGTGCTTTGGTAAATACATAGAAGTACAAGGCAATTGTGCAGGCATAGAACACCAGTCTTCCTACAAATGAATGTGCAAAAAAGTATAGACCTTCCCCACCCCAGTAAATCATTTGACAAATGATAAAGATACGCAGAACATTTGCCATAAAAATGCTAAAGATTCCAATGACACTGATGACAATCTTTTCATAATACTGATAGGCTGGGAAAAACCAAAGAAGTGCCAGAAATGCGAAGGTCTCAATAATACCGGAACACTCAAAATCTACATAAAGAGAAAGATTCGTACTGCCTCTGGAAATAAATAAAAGCCCTTTTTCAAAATAGGAAGAATAAGTACCGGTTATTTCTCCCAATAAGCCGGATACGGCAGCAATCGCATTCTGCATAGGGGCAAGCAGAATCGGTTGCAATACTATGATTGCAATCGTAAAGAGTCCTGCACTTCCAATGGTAAAAAACCAGAAATCCAGCTTGGCACGTTTTAAAACAGTCAAAATGTAAACCCATACTATAGTTATCAGGATAATAATCCAATTAATCATATTGTGTTACCCTTCTCTTTTTATAGGTAAAATACCCTATGACACAACAGGTAAGAGCAGCCAGAACACCAAGCAAAGGTCCGGTAGATGTGCCAACCCATGTAACGCCTTCTGCACCAATATTCGGATTCGTGATAGTGATAGAACCTACATTACTGATATTCATACCGGTAAGACGGGCAAAGTCATCTAAACGGAATGCAAATTCGATTTCATCTCCCTTTGTATCCGGTTGGTGATTCTGATCGTATATGGTAATCGCTGCCTGACTGTCACAATACTTGGTGTAATCAATAATCACGCCCATATTGGTGTAAATTCCTTCCGGCAGAGAACGCATTTCATTATTATAGTAATCCCAGTCAATACTGCCGTCTTCATGAACCGGATAGATACCCAGTGCATGAGACTGACCGTTAATGGTAATAGTCATTTGCTGAACCTGAATCTGTGAAGTATACAAATCATTCATGGAAAAATGTACATAGACCATTTCTCCATCGGTATAAATCTGCCCTTTGTGTACACTTTCAGCATTATTAGAGGAATAAGTAATATTCGTAACCGGATAAGCAGACCAGTCATCATAATATCCATCAATCTGTATTCCGGAAGATACTTGAAGCAGTTCATCTTCAGCTGTAGCACCATAAGCATAGATAGAACCAAAGCCGGTGTAGAATAGAAACCCTAAGCTGAGAAAAAATGTTGCAAAACGTTTTATATGATTGTTATGTTTCATCATTCATCACTCCTGTTCTGATGGTATGTCATTTCTTTATTCATCCTGTACTTGTGAAAGGTCGGTTATATCCCGGTAAGAAGCCGGTAAATGAATTCGGCTGGATACCTGATAGATACTTAGTGGTGTTGTATAAATATCCAATTGATACAGATTCACACCAATTTCATAAAGGGAAGTCTTTAAGTCCTCAAAAAATACGTCCCCGATGTTTTCCATATTTGGAACCAGAGTTTGAAATGCAGGTATGTCATTTAGGACACAATGCTCATACTGATTCAAATACTGTGTTACGATTTTATCAATATCAAAAAACATAATTTGTTCTGTCTGCTGTTCTTTACTTACATATATTGTGATAGTAAAGGTATGTTGGTGTTGATGTTCTTTTTTATAATCAAAACTATGTGTAGCATTAAAACGGTACTGGTATTTATAATACTTCTGCATAAAAAGCACCTCAAATATCATTTTCTATCGTAGGATACTATAATACTTTTTTGTCGAATTTTCATTGTAAATTTATGTTGTTTTATGTAAAATCTAACAGTTAAATAAAATTTTATAATTGATTTTATGGTTGTATATGATATCGGCAGGGTAAAATTAAAAAAATAGACAGAATACCATACATTTAAATGTTATTTTAGTGGCTCAAAGTTACTAGTCGTTTGACAAAGAATAGGGAAGTTGATACTATGATGTTATAACTTGTAAATAATAAGGAGGAAGAGAAAATGTATTTATCAGATTATGAATCAATGGAGATGGTATTAGGAGGATTAGGTGTTGCAGTCTACATAATTGCAATGGTAATTTCATTAGCTGTTTCAGTACTTACAATTATTGCATTATGGAAACTGTTTGTTAAAGCGGGACAGCCGGGCTGGGCATCCATTATTCCTGTTTATAACTGCTGTTGTCTGGCTGATATCGGATTTGGAAATAAGTGGCTTGGACTTCTTTCATTAATTCCTGGTGCAGGCGGTATCTTTATGATGATTGTTTGGTTCCTGGTTGCTAAAAACTTTGGTAAAGGCACCGGATTTAGTATCTGTACGGTATTGTTTACACCGATTTGTTTGATGATTCTGGCATTTGGAAGTTCAGAATACGTAGGCTAACTAGGAAAGGGTGACACGATTGAAGAAGTTTCTGGAAGAATTTAAAAAGTTCATTATGAAAGGCAATGCCTTAGATCTGGCAGTGGGTGTTATTATCGGTGGCGCATTTACTTCAATTGTAAATTCATTAAATGCAGATATTATTACACCAATCCTTGCAATCTTTGGAGGAATCGATTTTTCTAATCTGACCGTAAAGCTTGGTCAAGGGGATTTGGCACCTGTATTGACATATGGTAATTTTATTACAGCAGTTATCAACTTTTTAATTACAGCCTTTGTTATTTTCTGCATGATTAAGGTGATTAATGGTGTTGGTGATAAGTTCAAAAAGAAAAAAGAAGAGAAGCCAACTACAAAGAAATGTCCATACTGTAAGAGCGAGATTGCAATCGATGCAACCAGATGTCCGCATTGTACATCCGAGTTGGAGAAGTAAGAGAAGAATCAAATATAAAAGAAACCATTTTCGAACTAAAATTCGTCAATGGTTTCTTTTGATTTAAAGATTACTTAAGCATTATTTCATTAGAATTCTAAATCTGTTTAATTAAGTTCACCATTTCAATAGCAGACAATGCACAGTCATAGCCCTTATTTCCGGCTTTGGTACCGGCACGTTCAATTGCCTGTTCAATACTATCCGTGGTTACAACACCGAATAATACCGGAACCTCTGATTGTAAAGAAACCTGTGCGATTCCCTTGGATACCTCATTACATACATAATCATAATGACTGGTAGCTCCGCGAATAACAGCACCTACACAGATGACTGCATCATACTTACCGGATTTTGCCATTTTTTCAGCAATCAATGGGATTTCAAAGGCACCCGGTACCCAGGCAGTGGTAATGTCTTCTTCCTTAACACCATGACGTACCAAACCATCAATAGCACCACCTAATAATTTGCTGGTAATGAATTCGTTAAAACGGGATGCAACGATTCCTACCTTCATGTCCTGTGCAACTAATTTTCCTTCTAAAGTGTTCATTATAAAATCCTCCTTACAATATGTTATTTATTATAATTATTTAAATGAGTATCTATATAATCCATAAATGGTTTCTTACTGACTTGCTCTTGGTTGTTTTTGTACCAGTCATATGCTTCCTGTAAACCATCGAATAATGGCTTTGTATCAGGTATGAATTGGAGTTGCTTTGTTACATCAAGATAGTATTCATAATCATAGAAACTAAAATATTTTCGTTGGTCTATATCTTCGAATACAGATATGAATTCCACTGGTTTGTTTACAATACCATAGCAAAGTTCCACCCATTCACGAATGGAAACGGTCTCTTGGTTTCCTACATTAAAAATATGCTGATAAGGCTTGGCGTCTAAGATGGCATCTATAAATCGGCATAAATCATGGACGTGGAAAAACTGCAATTGCATTTCTCCGTTTTCAGGCAGATAGAATTTTCGGTTTTCCAAAGCACAGTCAAAAACAAATGCTTCTCTGTAAATATCATTCATGGGACCATATAAATATGGTGGACGAAGAATGTAAGCATTGGGATTCCTATCTAAAAGTGCCTGTTCTGCTTCAATCTTATCCGTTCCATATTTGCCCCAATATTTATTAGCCCCTACTTGGGTTGCTTCTGTAAATGGCTGTAGAGAATACTCAGGATATACAGCACTGGAGCTGATGAGAACATATTCATCATAGCTTCCTAAGGCATCAAGTAACAAATCAACGTCTTTGGCAGTATAGGCAGTAACATCAATTACAGCATCGAAATGAAAAGGACGAAGAACATCACCTAAATGATTCCTGTCTGCCTGAATCAGCTTTGCTCCTGCAGATTGTGGTCTGCTGTTTCTGTTGAGTACATAAACATCATAGCCTTTGGCAATATAGTATTCTGCTACATATCTGCTGACAAATACAGTTCCGCCGGTTACAAGGATTGTTGGCATCTATAGTTCCTCCTGTTATTGTAAATTATGGTTTAACACAATAACCTTCAACCGCGGTTCCGAGGATATAGGTCTGCACGAGACGCGTTAATCGCACTTCGTGCTCACGGGTAGTGCACTGACGTGCACGTAGGTCGTAAGGAATCCTCCCACTTCGTGGGTCCCTCCTTGCGACAAGATACACTCCTGCCAGCACGTAGCGGTACGTAAGGCTGTGCATTAACATGTACAAAGATTGTTTATATCTAAGCACAGCCTAAGGACCGACGTGCTTCTAGGGCCTCGTGCGGACCTATATCCTCAAACCGCTGTGTTAGAAATCGTCAAAAATCATAATTTATAGTGTGGCAAGTAGTAAGGCTCCGCGAGAATTATAGTAATTTTAACTTGCGCGGAGCGGTACTATTTACTCCAATATAAATTATGGGTTTTACCAGAGTAGATGTTCGGCGGATGAATCTATATGCTTGATGCAGGCTCTAAAAGTACGTCGGTACTTGGATTGCGTTTTTTGCAATCCTATGTACCGCTACGTACTGACCGAAGCGAAAGCGGGTCTGCATTAAGCATATAGATTCGAAGCCGAATGGTATACTGGTGCGTTAAACCATAATTTATCAAACCATAATTTATTTACCCAGATGCGAAAAAATATGCCCCATCTTTTCTTCCTTGGTTTTCATATAAAAAGCATCATATTTTTGTACCGGAACTTCAATTGGTACACGCTCTTTAATCTGCAATCCATAACCATCCAGTCCGTATATTTTACTTGGATTATTGGTCAGCAGACGTAATTCCTTGATACCTAAATCCCGAAGAATCTGGGCTCCTACCCAGTATTCCCGAAGGTCTGGTGCGAAGCCTAAGTCTAAGTTGGCTTCTACAGTATCTCGCCCTTTTTCCTGTAGCTCATAGGCTTTCAATTTATTGATTAATCCGATACCCCGGCCTTCCTGTCGCATATACAGAAGTACGCCCCGGCCTTCCTTTTCAATCTGTCGCAAAGCACTGGCTAATTGCTGTCCGCAGTCACAACGCAGGGAGCCGAATACATCTCCGGTTAAGCATTCAGAATGAACCCGGCAAAGCACATCCATGCCGTCGCCGATATCGCCCTTCACCAAAGCAATATGGTGTTCGCCGGTAATATCACTGACATAGCCATATGCCTTGAAGGTTCCGTATTCCGTTGGAAGATTTACTTCTGCTTCCCGACTGACATGTTTTTCGTGGAGACGGCAGTAATCCTGTAAGTCTTTGATGGTAATAAATGCAATGTTGTGTTCCTTTGCAATTTCAATTAATTCCGGTGTACGCATCATATGTCCGTCCTCTGCCATGATTTCACAGCAAAGGCCGCAAGGTTTCAAACCTGCCAGTCGCATTAGGTCTACCGTTGCTTCTGTATGCCCGTTTCGAACCAGAACACCGCCGGATCTGGCAACCAGAGGAAACATATGTCCCGGTCTGCGGAAATCACTTGGTTTTGCGTCATCGGCAACTGCATTCATTGCAGTAATGGAACGTTCATATGCAGAAATACCCGTAGTGGTATCTATATGGTCGATACTGACGGTAAAAGCAGTGCAGTGATTGTCCGTATTCTCTGATACCATCTGAGGGACATTCAGTTTGTCAGCCAGTTCTTTTGACATTGGCATACAGATTAAGCCTTTGCCATGAACAGCCATGAAGTTAACATTTTCGCCGGTAGCAAACTCAGCAGCACAGATAAAATCCCCTTCATTTTCCCGGTCAGGGTCATCGGTACAGAGAATAATCTTTCCGGCACGTAGTTCGTCTAATGCATGTTCTATGGTTGAGAATTCAAACTCCATAGTAAATTCCTCCTAACTATATTTGAATGATTTGATTTTGAATGGAAGTCTTTTGTATAAATTTTATTTAAAATCCATGTTCCCGTAAGAAGTCCATGGTAATACCGCCGGAAGTATGCGTGTTAGAAGCAGTTTCATCCAAAGCAGGTGTTCCGGTGTAGGGGAGTAGCAGCTTTTCTACATACTTTCCAATCACATCATTTTCCAGATTTACCATATCTCCGGGCTTCCGTTTTAAAAGAGTAGTTTCTTCTCCGGTATGGGGAATAATAGACACCTTAAATACGGATTCATTTACATATGCCACTGTTAAACTGATACCATCAATGGCAATGGAACCTTTATTTACAATCAGGTGCAGGATAGAAGCAGGAGCCTGAATGGTTACCCAAACAGCATTACCTTCCGGTTCTAACGCCTGAATAGTTCCGGTGCCATCAATATGACCACTGACGATATGTCCGCCAAAGCGTCCGTCTGCCGCCATGGCACGTTCCAGATTCACACTGGCACCAATGGGCAGGCTGCCCAAATTAGTTTTTCGTAAGGTCTCTGCCATGACATCTGCTACAAAACTGTCTCCTTGCAGCTTGGTTACAGTAAGGCAGACACCATTTACTGCGATGCTGTCGCCGATATTCGTTCCTTCCAGCACTTTTTTAGCTTTGATTTCAATAAAACCGGAGGTCTGGTGACCAATAATTTTTTTTACCGTTCCGGTTTCTTCTATAATGCCTGTAAACATAATGATAGGTTCTCCTTTCTGCAAAGGTTAAAAATACACTTAGGAAATACAGTCATATTCCAGCAGAACATCATTACCAAAGGTCTGAACCTTCGGATTGGTGAGTTTGAAGCTGTCAGCAACCGCCTGAATGCCACTGCCACTAACGGGAGTAAATCGGTTGATGCCGCCGAAAATCTGTGCACCGACATAAGCATATACATGGTGTACCTGTCTTTCTGCTATAAATGCAGCATTTATGGTACCACCACCTTCTACTAAGATACCGTCAATATCCTGTTGTCCTAATTTCTGTAATAAATCTGCAATGTCAATGGTTCCGTCTTTTTCTTTTATAAATAATACTTGTACTCCTTTCGCTTCTAAAGCCGCCTGTTTATTCTGTGGATCATCTACACAGGCAACAATCACAGGAGCCTGCTTGGTAGTGTTGCATATCTGACAGTCCAGAGGAATACGCAAGTGGCTGTCACAGACAATTCGCACCGGATTCCTGCCTTCCGGAATACGACAGGTTAAAAGAGGGTTGTCCTGCAATACGGTGCCGATTCCAACCAGAATCCCTTTGTAGTAATTCCGCAGCTGGTGTACATGATTTCTTGCCGGTTCTCCGGTAATCCATTGGGATTCTCCGGAATTGACTGCGATTTTGCCATCTGCAGTCATGGCATATTTTAAAGCCACATAGGGTTCCTTGTTCCGGATATAATGAAAAAAGACCGGATTCAATGTATCACATTCATCACGAAGAAAATCTTCTACGACTTCAATTCCTGCTTCACGAAGGATAGCAGCGCCCTTGCCGGACACCTTGGGATTCGGATCTCTGGAGCCAATAACTACCTTTGCCAGCTTATGTTCGATAATAGCCTCTGTGCAGGGAGGTGTTTTGCCATAATGACAGCAGGGTTCCAGTGTCACATAAATGGTTGCTCCCTCTGCTGATTCCTTACAATTTGCCAGTGCATTTCGTTCCGCATGGAGTCCACCGATATATTGGTGATAACCTTCTCCAATGATTTTATCATTTTTTACAATCACAGCACCTACCATAGGGTTAGGATTGGTTTTTCCTACGGCCAGTGCAGCAAGCTCTATGGCACGTCGCATATATGCTTCTTCTTTCATCACGGCACCTCCCGGGAAATGGACTCTATATAATTTTTTGTATGTGTCATAATAACAGATAAATTAGTAATGTCTTTAAAAGCATCGCCGGTTTCCAGGGAATGATTTCCGCCCTCGGTGATAAAAAGAGGAAGACCATGCTCCTCACAGCCTTGTATTACAATATCGGTTGATACCCACGGGTCATTGGTTCCGGTAAATACAATACCTTCCGTTCCCATGAAATCAAAGGAAGCAGCCACAGGGGTGTAATATACATGATAAGTGGTCAACGGATGCTCTTTTGTATAAGCAGCTGCAACAGCCGTTCCTACACTCTTGGAAATAAACAGAATATCACTATAACCGGAAAAATCAATCTTGCTTAAGATGTCTTCTGTCTGAGATAGAGCAGTTAAGAAGGCTTTCTTCATTTTGTCCGGCGAACCCTTGATATCACGTTCAAAGGGACCATAGGTGACTTCCATTATCTCAAAGCCATATTCTTTTGCCAGCTTCTTGCTATAATATAGAAGTGGCTTATCGGTATGATAACCAATTCCCGGAAAAATAACAGCTAATTTCATGTGAGCTACTCCTTTCTGAATTTCAGGATTTGTAGAACATTTGTAATTTGACGAAAGAGAGAAGTACGTTAAATTATAAAAGCCCTAATGCAAAATCAGGGCAAATGTACATAGAAAATAAAAAACTGGAATACAGGGATTCCAGAGCATTCATTCTATCATCTTCTCTCATCCAGACTATACTGTCGGCTTCGGAATTACACCGAATCATGCCTTGTGGCTCGCGGGCTGTACCGCCGGTAGGGAATTACACCCTGCCCTGAAGAATCTTCATTTTCTAGTGGATATTGTACTAGCATGTAAGAGGAAATGCAAGAGAATTTTGTAAATATCTGTTTGCCGAAAAAAGTCGTTGCGATTTATAAATTATCTGCTATAATGATAAGAATAAATAATTATGTAAACTTGGAGGTGCCATTATGGGATTTGTATCACTTATTTTATCCGTTGGTGGAATTGTAACTACATTAATTTATCATGTAAATAGTAATATCATTCTGGGTATTATATCAGGAGTTTTGTTACTGGCTGCCATGTTGATTGGACAGTTCGATATGAAAAAGCAGGAGAAGAATGGCGGAATTAATACAGAAATGTTCAATCCGGGCATGCTGGGACATGGTATGGGTGGAACTGCACTCATTCTTATGATAGTCATGTTCATTATTGACCGTATTGGTTAAAAATCAGAATATGCATGGCAGAATTATCGTTTTTAGAGGTATGATTTCATGAATATAGAAGGTATTTTGAGAGGTGGTAAGTTTAAAAGACTTCTTGAAAAAACTATGGTAGATGCCAAAAGCAAAGCAGATTTGAATCGTTTGGAACTAGAAGTTATATATTTATTATTTCATTATGATGATATAACAACTTTAACAGACATCTGCCGATATACACAAATGAATAAGGGACATATATCTACTACACTGGATAATCTGCAAAAGAAGGGCTATGTTATTTGCGAAAGAGACGAAAATGACCGCAGGTATGTAAAGTACCGGTTAACAGAAGCATCAGAACAGATTCGTATGGAAGTGGATGAATTGTGGAGCGAATTGCTTACAAATATTGTATCTGGAATTGATGAGCATTCGCTGGAAGTGTTTAATCAAGTAGCAAAGCAGATTAATGATAACATAGACCGTTTGTTGGAAAATGAGTAAACCGGGACTGTTACGGAAAGGTATGGTTACCTTGCGTAACAGTTCCTTTTTTATAAATAAATGTTTAAAAATAGTTTCTATTTTTTTTATAAAAAAGGATTGACATGTTGAAGATAGGTGCTATAATAAACTCAAACAAAAGGTTTGGAAACAAACTAATTCGAATATGCTTCTGAAGAAGCATATATTTTTTACAAATGCATTAGCACTCGTAGGTTAAGAGTGCTGACAAAAAACAGAAAGCGAGGTAATTATTATGCAATTGAAACCATTAGGAGATCGGGTTGTTTTAAAACAACAGGAGGCAGAAGAAAAAACAAAGTCCGGAATTATTTTGCCGGATAGTGCAAAAGAAAAACCTCAGGCAGCAGTCGTTGTTTCCGTTGGACCTGGAACGGAGAAGAATGGCAAGAAAACAGAGATGCAGGTAAAGCCGGGAGATAAGGTTATTTATTCTCATTATTCCGGTACAGAAGTAAATCTGGAAGAGGAAGAATACATTATCGTAAGCCAGGATGATATCATTGCAGTTGTAGAAGAATAAAAATCGGAAAAAGAAAGAAGGAACTTTAAAATGGCAAAAGAGATAAAGTTTGATATTGATGCAAGAAAAAAGATGGAAGCAGGTGTAGATAAACTTGCTGATACGGTAAAGGTAACAATTGGTCCGAAGGGAAGAAACGTTGTGTTGGACAAATCTTATGGAGCACCATTGATTACCAATGATGGTGTAACCATAGCAAAGGAAATCGAATTGGATGACCGTTATGAGAATATGGGTGCACAGCTGGTTAAGGAAGTTGCCACAAAGACAAATGATATTGCAGGTGATGGCACTACCACAGCGACAGTTCTGGCACAGGCATTAATTAATGAAGGAATGAAAAATATTGCAGCCGGAGCAAATCCGATTATATTGAGAAAAGGTATGAAGAAGGCAGCTGAAAAAGCTATGGATTCTTTAACCGGAATGAGTAAGCCGGTTACAGGCAAGGAACATATCGCAAAGGTTGCTGCAATTTCTGCCGGAAATGAAGATGTAGGTCAGATGATTGCTGATGCAATGGAGAAAGTCGGAGAAAATGGTGTGATTACCATCGAAGAATCCAAGACGATGAATACCGAAATTGACGTAGTAGAAGGTATGCAGTTTGATAATGGTTATTTATCTGCGTATATGTGTGATGACAAGGAAAAGATGGTTGCCAATATGAACCATCCGTATATTCTGATTACAGACAAGAAGATTTCCAATATTCAGGATATTCTTCCAATTTTGGAACAGACCATGCAGCAGGGAAGAGAACTGCTGATTATTGCAGAAGATGTGGAAGGCGAAGCACTGACAACCTTAATTGTAAACAGACTTCGTGGTACACTGAAAGTAGTTGCAGTAAAAG
>CAMEWU010000002.1 GCA_945946715.1 uncultured Clostridium sp.
AACCAAACTGCTGTTGCATAAGTTGTGATAATCCTTCACCTATGGTACATATAATACCGCCAATCAGGAAAGCCCACAGACAATTCACTACGCAATTATGCTTTGGTGTCACCTGCTTCACATATTCATTATATTCTTTGTTACTTGGTTCCTGTTTCATATCATTTATCTTCCTTTCTGAAATAAAAAGTATTGTACCCAATTACCCACAGCTTTTCCCAGTCCTACACTGGCTATCACATACGGCAAACCATAACGCAAGCCAATCCGACGGCAAAGAATCGGGAACAGCTTCACTACATCTGCCAAAGCAGCAGCCAGACACCCGGTAAACATTCCAAACAACAGACCGCAAACTGCCAATCCCGGCACTCCTACCGGAACAGGAATGTCATATAAAATTATCAGATTTCCTACTGTAGTTCCTAATAAAATCAGCGTCTCTGTGGTAAATATCTTATGTCCCGCATTTGCCCATCCATCCAGTCTGGTATAGATACCAAGAGAAGCAATAAATGCCACATATGCACCTGCTATGGCACCACCTGCTGTTAAGCCAAAAATTACGAATACTATATTTTTAATCCACATTTCTACTCTCCTGATTCCGCTCTGCATCCAAAATAAATGCCTGATTTACCCCCTGTTCGTACTGGCGCATCTGTACTTGTAGAGGAGATGGGTCATTGGTCAGCTTATACCTGCCACCATGATTAAAGAATAATATAATTCCCAAAAACAATCCTATAGAATATGAGAGTTGTAAGATTCCCGGACCTTCTGCCGGTTTTCCGGTAAATAATTCATAGATATGATCAAATAGTTCCGAAGTGGTAACATCTGTATTAAATGTCATAATCGAAAACGCTGCTCCAAAAAAAGCCAGAAGCGAGACCAAACCACATTTTAACCGGTTCTTCCAGACAGACTGCTTTCCTACTGGTTTGTAATAAACGATACAATCCGTTTCTCCAAGACTTTCTACCTGACAGTTTGGCACTGTTTCTGTAATGATTTGAATCAAATAACAGGTAGAAAATACTTGCTTAAATTCCTTTGTTGATTTAAATTCCGTGATTATCAACTTATCCACTTGCTGTTTGACACTTTTATTTTCACAAAACACTTCAGCCACATCGCTAATCCGCACCACCGGATGATTCACGGCAGCGCTTTGCTGTACATTTATATAGATGGTTTCTGACATACCGGTATACTCCCTTCACAAGAAATTGATGGTTGTACAATGGAGGTTAAATGACAATAATTCCGATTACTCAAATAGAAAGCATCACTCGGATTCCATACCAGCGTACCATCTGTATAATCTTCATTCTGATTTTGAGCTATTGCATACCATATAAGACCAGCCAGAATCAATACTGCCACAATCCACCAAATCCATCGATAACGGTTTCTTCCCATCCTTCTTCACTCCTTTTCCAATCTTTTACGGGATAAGATTAGACTTTTGTCTTCTATGGTAGTATTACCAGCACGGTAGATTCTATGAACTTCTTTCCTTAACAACTTTTTCCATGATTCATTTGTTCTCTCATTTTTAACAGCACTTTCTTTTCAATTCTGGAAACCTGCACCTGTGAGATTCCAATGATTTTTGCGATTTCAGTCTGTGTTTTATCTTCAAAATAGCGCATTCGGATAATGGCTTTTTCTTTTTCTTCCAAATCAGACATCAATTCCTCCAATGCTAATTGATTAATTGCCTTTTGGCTTTCATCTTCTACACTCATCAGCTTATCAATCAGATAAATGGCATTGCCATCATTTTGATAAATGGTTTTATATATCGATTCCACCTCTGAGCTTGCCTCTAAAGCTACTACAATATCCTCTTTATCAATTTCCAGGCAACTGGCCAGTTCTTCAATGGTTGGTTCCATACCACTTTCATTCACCATTCGTTCTCTGGTTGCATATACTTTATAGGCTGTTTCTTTTAAGGACCGGCTAACCTTAACCATTCCATCATCCCGTAAAAACCGCTTGATTTCCCCCATAATCATAGGCACTGCATAGGTAGAGAATTTTACATCATAAGAAAGTTCAAACTTATCAATACATTTCAACAGCCCGATACAGCCAATCTGGTATAAATCCTCCAAATCATGCCCGCGTCCGGCAAAACGACGAACCACACTCCAAACCAATCCTAAATTCTCAGACGCTACTTGATTTCGTGCTATCTGATCACCTTCTTTGGCACGTTTGATTAATTCAATTGTTCGGTCCATGCTCTTCTCCCATCATTTTTACCATTGTGACTGTGGTTCCCTTTCCCTCTTCTGAAATCACTTGTAATTGATCTGTAAAAGCTTCCATAAATGAGAACCCCATACCGGAGCGTTCCTCCTCCGGCTTTGTTGTAAACAGTGGTTCCATCGCCTGTTTAATATCCTTAATTCCCTTTCCAAAATCAATAATTCGAACCGTAAGCTGTCTTCCCTCTAACTGTGCTTCCATCCGAACCTTTCCCTTTTCTCCATCATAGCCATGAATAATCGCATTGGTCACCGCTTCTGAGACTGCTACCTTCATATCCCCCATCTCCTCCAAAGTGGGATTAAGCTTTGAAATAAATGCTGCAATTACAATTCTTGCAAAAGATTCATTTTCTCCTTTTGCATCAAATTCCATAAACATTTCATTGGTATTACTCATCATATCCTCCTTATTATCCGCATTTCTGCATTCTTTACTTTCAATATTCCTTTTTCATATATTTTCCTGCACGGATTTCTCCGGTGTCAGAACATCTTCCCATGGTGTTACAATTCGATATAATCCTGATAAGGACAGTATCTTTTTCATTTGCGTGCTAACATTACTAACATAGACTTGTCCACCCCGTACTGCCAATTCCCGGTATCGTCCGGCTATGAGACCAATACCGGAACTGTCCATCATACTTGTTTTTTGAAAATCAAATATCACATATTTTACATATCCCTCCTGCATCTTTTCCTTTACCGCCTTTCGAATTTGTTCTGTTTGAAAATGGTCTATTTCTACGGGTAATCCTATCCAAAGCCATTCCTGTTCCAGTTTTACTTCAAATTCCATAATGCCCTCCTTTGATGACAAACAAAAAAGAGAAACCCTTTTGAGTTTCTCTTTTGTTCAGCCTTTATGTAATTTTGTTCTATATTTTACTGATACATGGTTGTTACATACTCAGAATCCGGAAAACGAGCATTAATATCCTGATACAATACATTGGACGCCTCAACATTTCCCAGATTTTCATACGACTTTGCCAAATGATACCGAGCTTCTACATCATCCGGCTTCAAATTGCAAAATACCTGTAACTGACTGACTGCTTCCTCATAGTTTTCAGCATCATATGCGGTCATCCCACTACTTCGTAGTGTTGCCAGTTCCTCTGTACAATCATTTACTACAGACTCTATACAGCTTCTTGTGGCCTCTGACAAATCACTGCTATTCAAATCTACGGTTCCAAGAGATGTAATGGCATCTTGCTTATTGCCGCCCATGTATGCCTGTATTCCGGTCATAATAGCATCATTCACACTATCTGCTCCCTGTGAATCTGATATCTCTGCAAGTTGCTGATTCAGTTCATCAATATTGGACTGTAACTTTGAATTGCTGTCTTGAAGATTCGCAATCGTTACATTCTTACCGGATAATTCTGCACTATAGGAAGCCTTCAAATCCCGGTTTTCATTATTAATGTGCTTGATACGGGCCGGCATAACCAGAAAAAACATTGCTGCAATACCAATTGCTAAACCAGCCATCAGATATAATACATTATGTTTTCCGTATTTTATTTCTTTATAACTTCCTACTTCCAGATTCTGGTCTGAACTGATATCATCTGCTGCTGCTCCTCGTTCAATAATCTCACGAATCTTACGTTTTGCTGTCTCTTCGCTATCCAGCTCCTCTTCTTCATCTAATTCTTCCTTATATCCATCCTTAATATCTACCGGAGGAAAATCCTCTTCTTCATAGGACAAATCCATGGAATTACCGGATGTATATTGCTTTTCATTCTTTGTTAACTCTTCTAGGTATTGCTGTGCCATGGGATTATATCTGTCAATTCTCAACACCCGCTGCAAGGCCTTTTTTGCCTTATCAACAGATCCATCCTGCATATAGATTAATGCCAGTACCAGATACGCCTTTACAAATCGAGGATTGGCACTTAACACCCGTTTTAGCTGAATCAAAGCCAGATCATGATTCTTTTGCTGTACATAATGAAGGGTCAGATTATACTTCTTTGCTGCCTGATCCAAGGCATTCAGCTTATTTTGATTTCCCTGTACCAGTTTCAGATACCGAATCGCCGGATTCTCCTCCGGCTGATAATTCGAGCTTATTACCCACTCTGCTAATGCTTCTACCACCTGACCGGTTTCATAATATACCAGTCCCAGAAGATTTCTGGCATCAATATTTGCCTTATTGTAGCGGAGTGCCGTCTTTAATGCTTCTTCTGCCCCTGTCAAATTCCGTATTTTTGCAAATGAAAGTCCCTGATTATAGTAATACAGGGAAGTATTCCATGCCTTTATCAAATATTCCTGTTTTAATCCACATTCACTGCACACATCATTAATGAGTACCGGTGAACCACAATGTAAACAATTCATACTTCTTTATACCTATCTATTCCATATTCTGCGGTGGTTGCTGTGCTTGTCTCATAACTTCAATTAACACATCTGCTACATCGTTAAAATCATTTTTATATATCCGGTCTTCCAACTGACCCATCTCTGCTGCCGGTTGAAATTTCTTTATTTCTTCATCAAAATTAATCACTGGTTTTCCTCCTTATTTTGCTCCATGCTTCCTACCAAATACAAGGATCCCACACAAAACACCCGTTCATCCGGCCTTCGAAGTCGTTTTGCAAGTGTCAAAGCCTGTATGCTATCCGGTTCCATATAAATTGGACAATCCGTATATTTCCGAAATTCCTCTGCCACTTGTTCCACCGGTGTTGTTCTTCCTCCGGAAATTGCAGTTACAATAATTTGTTCATAGGAATTCTCTCTACACAAAATCTGTATCATCTTATTATACTGCTTATCACTGGCTACTGCAAATAATAAAATGATTTTCTTATCCTGATACATCCGGGTTATTGTACGGCAAAATGCCTGAATAGCCGGCTCATTGTGTGCACCATCTACATAAATTCCCGGTTCTATCTCTTCCATCCGCCCCTGCCAGTGCATGTCAGATATTCCCTGATGGATGACGGAACCCAGTTTCTTATCACCGGATATTCCGGTCCGGCACATATGGAATTCTCCGGTCTTCCAACCATGACATATGAAATATCCTGCTTCTACTGCAATAGCAGCATTTTCCAACTGATACAATGCTGTCTTCTCGATTCTATATGTACATTGTCCAAGATTGTATTCTATATCATACCGATTCCTATAAGAAAAATCAATTGTTTGTTCACCGATTTTGTCTATGGAAATATTCGATTTTTCGACAGGTATCATAGGAATGCCAAGTTCTTTTCCTCTTTTCTCTATCACTGTACCGGAAACATCCTGCTGCCGAATATATACACAAGGAACATCCGGTTTCAAAATTCCTGCTTTCTCCCAGGCAATCTGCTCCAGTGTATCTCCCAGATACTGCATGTGATCCATTCCAATGGAAGTCAGAACCGTAAGACAAGGCTGCAGTACATTGGTTGCATCCAGCCTTCCACCCAGACCGGTTTCAAAAATCACAATATCTGCCTGTTCCTGTTGATACCAACATACTGCCATTAAAAAAGCAAATTCAAAAAAATTAGGGTGTATGCTTCCCTCCTGCATTCCCTGGTCAACGGCATTCTTCACCTTCTGAAATTGCTCCAAAAAATCTTCATCTGATATACAGGTTCTATTTATCTGAAACCTCTCATTCATCCGAATTAAATGAGGAGATGTAAATAATCCAACCTTACACCCTGCCTGTTGCAAAATAGACGACAGAAAAGCACAGGTAGACCCCTTCCCATTAGTACCGGCAACATGTACAGATGGAATTGCCAGATGAGGATTTCCAAGAATTTTCAAATATACTCTTAAATTGTCTAAGCTGGTCTTACCTGCAAACTTAGGTATATCAAGCAGATAAGCAACCGCTGTTTCATAATTCCATTCCATGATTATCGATTATCTACCTTTTCCGGATACAAATCATGCTGTTCCAAACGGGTTTGTGCCACTTGCTCCCAACGGGTTCCCGGACGTCCATAATTACAGTAAGGATCAATGGAAATTCCGCCTCGGGGCGTGAATTTTCCCCATACTTCTATATACTTTGGCTCCATCAAATGAATTAAATCTTCCATAATGATATTTACACAGTCTTCATGAAAATCACCATGATTCCGGAAACTGAACAAATACAGTTTTAAGGATTTACTTTCTACCATTTTCACATCCGGAACATAAGAAATTGTAATAGTTGCAAAGTCCGGTTGTCCGGTAATGGGACATAAACTGGTAAACTCCGGACAATTAAATTTCACAAAATAATCATGATCCTGATGCTTATTAATAAAGGTCTCCAAAACTTGCGGTGCATAATCCATTGGATAGGATACTCCCTGATTTCCCAAGAGGGAAATGGTACCCATTTCTTCTTTTTCTCTACTCATATCTTACTCTCCTTATACTTGTTACCTATTATAAATCCTTTTTACATTCCGTCAAGAATGAACCACTCCATTCCATGATACTACAAGTTATAAGCCGATAACTTTTTCTAAATAAAAGGAATAAATATATGTTTCTTTTACTTTCGTTCCTGTTAACTGCTCTAAGGTCTGCTTATAGTATTCCAGTTGTGCATGATATTTCCGGATTAACTCCTCTTCCCCATGTTCTGCCGACACCTTATCTGTCTTGTAATCCATCAGCACCCATGCTCCATCTTCTTCAAAATATGCATCGATAATTCCCTGGACCAGTTCCAAATCTGTTTCCTGTGTATCCTGATAAATCTGCTTCATTGGAACCCCGATTACAAACTGACGCTCCCGATATAAGCTACCCTTCTGTGCAGCCTGTATCATCCGTTTTCCCAGCTCTGAAGTAAGCATGTGAAACACTTTTCCTGCGGAAATCTGCTTTCGTTCTTCTTTTGTCAGAATTTCTGTCTCTACCAGTTTATCAATTTCCTCTTCCAGCTGCTCTATGGATGTGTAGGACTGAAATGACATCTTTTCCATAACCAGATGCATCAATGTTCCATATTGGGCACCTAGAGATGGTTCTTTTTCAAGATGCAGTATCTTACCGGCCTTATTCTCTTTTTCAAACTGATTATCTTCTGATTCTTTCCTTGGCAAGTATTCTTCCGGTTCATCAATCAACTGACTCATTTTTTTGATTTCAGACACCGATAGTTTCCCTTTTCTCACCGCTGCCGCCTGATGAGAATACAACCAGCAAAACCGCTGTTGTATCTCCTGCATCGTCTCCGGTGTCGCTTCATAAGAAAGACATTGCTCCCATTGTTTCTGTCTTTGCTTCAGACCGGATATCTCTTCTTCCACACATGTTTCTATAAAGTCAGGAGGAATGATTTGGTAAGTCAAGCAGGAAGAAGCCTGTCCCTTCCTACGTGCCCCTGCTATACAGGCAATCATCCATGACAAATAAGAATTTCTGGATTCTATTTGAAATCTTCCCAGAGAACTCCATTCTTCCGGAACACCTGCGACAGGAATATCTGCTGTCCGGGCTTCATTGTATAATTCATGATAGCAGGAATCCTTCTGTGCCGTCTTAGCATCAATGGATCCGGTTATAATCAGTTTTTCCTGTGCCCGTGTCATAGCCACATAAAGAATTCGCAATTCTTCTGCCAGATTTTCTGCTTTCATATGACGTGCCATACAATTTCTTTTTTCTGACTTTTCGTAATAATGCTCGTCTAAGTATTTTACATTAACACTTAAATAACAATCTGCATCTACCAGCACAGTATCCTCTGCATCCTTTTGATTAAACTGCTTTCCACAGCCACACAGAAATACTACAGGGAATTCCAAGCCTTTACTCTTGTGAATGGACATCATTCGAACTACATTATCATTGGCCCCCAACACCACTGCTTCTCCAAAATCCTGCTCCGTGATCTTCATTCGTTCAATATATCGGAGAAAATCAAACAATCCCCGGTAACTGGTATCTTCATATGCGCTTGCTTTTTCAATCAGTTTTAACAGATTTCCCTGCCTTCTTTTTCCATTTGGCATTGCTCCTACATACTCAAAATAACCTGTCGTATTCAGAATATCCCAAATCAATTCCCGAACCGTATTATATGTTTTTTGTTTTTTCCAACGTTCTAACTGCCTGAAAAAACCATTCAGTCTTTCCTGCAGCTCCCGGGAAATCCTGTCTTCCTGCAGGCATGTATGAATCACTTCCCACAAATCTCCTGTTTTACAACAGCTTCTCATATAGGCAAATTCCTCATTGGTTACCGATACCATAGGACTTCGTAAGGCACCTGCTAATGCAATATCATTTCTACTATTATCAATCACCGCCAGAACACATAATAAGTCTTTTACTTCTACTGAATCAAAATATCCTTTACCGGTTTCTGCATATAGTGGTATTCCCATTTCTAAAAAGACTTGTCCGAAGGTCTCTGCCCATCCCTTGACTGTCCGGAACAAAATCACAATATCCTTATACATACAAGGTCGGTAGGACTGAATGGATTCATCCCATATAGGAAGAGCTGTATCCGGTGCACATAGTGCTCGAATTCGATTAGCTGCCATTCTTGCTTCTAATTCTATTTTATTTTGTTCCTCCCGGTTTTCCTGCTCTTCCTGATCTTTTGTATTCTGTTCCGTATCGGTATCTTCTTCTGTCTCTGAAACCGTATCCAGAAATAATACTTCTGTCCGGTAATCCCCGTTCTTCTCCTGTTCAGGAAAGCTTCGCCCCGGCACCAATGCAACCTGGCTGGTGTAATCCATTCCTCCAAGGGATTTTGACATTAACTGATAAAACATTGCATTTACGGAATCCAAAACCGTTTCCCGGCTTCGAAAATTCTTCATTAACTCGATTTTCTTGGAAATTCCCTCTTTCTCTAAATCCGGCTCATACTGTTCATACTTCTTCTGAAACAATTGAGGTCTTGCCATTCGAAACTTATAGATGCTCTGTTTTACATCACCTACCATAAAGAGATTACAATATCCATTCTCATCCTGCTTTGCAACACTGGTCAGAATTGCTTCCTGCAAATCATTGGAATCCTGATATTCATCAATCAGTATCTCCACATAATGCTCCTGTAATGCCATTGCAGTTTCCGTCAATACCCTATCTCCGTCTTCTGTTTCAGAAACCAAAACCTGTAGTGCATAATGCTCTACATCACTAAAATCCATCCGGTTTTTCTTTTGCTTTTCTTTTCGATATTCTTCCATAAATTTCCGTGTCAGATTCAAAATCGTAAATAAGACCGGAGCCACTTCCTGCTGCTGCCGTCCAATATCAGAAAGGGATGTTCCAACGTATCCGGCAGCTTTCTTCTTAACACGGCTATAATAATCCCATAAGTCACTGATATAGTAGGATTCCGGAACACCTGAATTCTTCCATACAAACCGCTTATATACCCGTTGCGATGTATCAAATGTCCGGAGGATATCCGTGTAAGTCTCAGCCTGCATCACCTGCTCAATCAGGCGACACTCTTCCTGAAAATAGGAACAGTACTTTTCATAAGCCTTTGGACGGAATTCTACATCCAAGTTCAAATATTCCTGCAAAACTCTTTCAGGAATCTCCTTTACTTCCAACATTAAGCTCTGCACTTCCGAAATCAATATCTTCATCCACGGCTGCTGTTCTAATTCTTTTAAATCAAATACACCGGCATCTGCTTTTGCCGCCTCCAGCCATTGTTCCGGATAGGGAAAACTATCTGCCTGTCTGGCAATTTTAGAAATCAAAACACGGATATTATCATCTGTACGAATGTCATTCATATACTGATGCAGAACCAGCATTTCCTCACCCTGTTGCTCATATGCCTGTTCTAATACCTGTGTCAATATATCTTCCTGCATTAATTTTCCTTCGGTTTCATCCATAATCCGCATGGCAGGATCTATTCCCAGTGTTTGAAAATTCTCATCAACAAGCTGTTTGCAAAAGCTGTCTATGGTTGTAATATCGGCTCTGTGAATCAGTGATAACTGCTTAATAATATGCTGATTATCCGGCTGTTGCTCTTGTAACTGTTCCAACGCATTCCGAATCTTATTCTTCATCTGACCGGCTGCAGCACGAGTAAAGGTAACCACCAGAAATTCATCAATATTCTTTCCTTCCTGAACAATCCACTCCAATATCCGTTGAACTAAAACTGCAGTTTTACCGGAACCGGCGGCGGCAGAAACTAACAGATTCCCTTTTCGATAATCAATGATTGTCTTTTGCTCTTTCGTCCATTCCATGGGTTCTGCCTCCTTTCCGTCTGGCGGATAACCGTTCCACCGTATCCACCTGATTTCCGCCATCGTGACAATCTAATTTACATACATCTTTATAGTCGCAATAATCACATGGCATTCCTCTTCCTGATTTTACCGGCTGTACCGGAATCTTGCCGGTTATCATATCATTTCCGATATCCGCTATGGTTTTCTCAACTTCTTCTAACAGATTCCGATACTGCTTTTCATCCAGCACAGTATCACTTTCCTGAACTTCCATTGTCCCATCTACTTCCTTCATCTTAACCGGAAGGGTTTCTGCACTTCCAAGCAGTGCAATACAGGGTTCTTCTTTATTTACAATCCCTGTTAAAGCTGTCTCCCGATTAATTTTCCTTGTTAATGCATCTGTAATACTCTTCCCGGTTTTTTCAACCATAGGAAGTCGAAAGGCATAATATAACGAGCCTGCAGGAACAATTTTTTTCGATGGAAACTGCTTCTGCAATACCTCTAGTACCACATTCGTGTATACCAGAAGTTGCAACTGCAGACCTGCATGAATCTGGGTCAAATCCAGTTCTTTTCCACTACTTTTATAATCCAATATTTTTACATATACATGTTCTTCATCCTGAGAAATATCAATCCGGTCAACGATTCCACTTAATTTCATCCTCATTCCCTGCTCCAGTAAAATATCTGCAGCGCGTAGATTTTGACAAAAAGGATTCCCATTTTTTCTATTGAAATCCATTTCAAACTGATAAGGAATCATACTACCCTGTACTAATTGTTGTCTTAAATCTACCACTGCATAGGCAGCCGTTTTCTGAATCCGTTGCAATAACTGACGATTGGCATAAGAATACAGATAAATATTATCTTCTGTCTCTGTTATCTTTTCAATTTCCTTCTCTACCATACCAGCCAGCGTATCATCTGACAGTTGTTCCCACTTGGCAAGAACTGCCTCCGGTTCCAAATCCCCTTCTCCATCCATAGATGTTACCTGCTGAAATACCTGTTCCACAATATGATGCAACAGACTACCCATGTCTCCAAGACTGATAGCATTCGTTTCCCGCTTTTTTAATCCCAGACCATATTCCAAAAAAAACTGATATGGACACCGGCTATATGTTTCCAGTCGTGACACACTTGTATGTAATGTCGTCCCATATAAGCATTTTGCAGTCTCTGAGGATATGAAAGAATCCAGATTCTGATAAAACATACCCTTCCGGATACGATTCATGGTATCCGGCTGTTTCTGACTATAGTACTCATATAAATTCTTCCAGATGTCTGCTTGTTCTTCCGGCAAATTTCCTTCCTCCTGAAGTCCTGCTGTCACCAGCTCTACACTGTCTTCCGGAGTTTCTACTGCATCCCAGCCTATATCCTCTCTAAGTTGTTCTTCCAGCTTCAGTTGTGGAAATAGTCTTTGCATTCGTCCAATAACATAAGCGGGAAGTACTTCATTCCCATCAGCATCCTGTGCATGATAACTTAAATACAAATATTCAGAAGGCTTGGTCAGATTCTGATACAAATAAAACTGCTCTGTAAATACCCGCATCCGAGCATCCGGTGCCAGCTCCAGTATCTGTCCCAGAATTCCCCTGTCAGCCTCAGACAATATTCCACTCCCTTTTGTAACTCTTGGAATAATACCATCGTTCATTCCCATGACGAACAGTACCTTGATATGATTTAATCGAGTCCGTTCAATATCTCCTACCGTTACCTGATCCAGACTTGGCGGAATGACTCCTAAAGAAATCTCATCCAATCCGGTCTCTAACAGGGACTGAAACTCTTCCAGCTTCATTTCTTCCGTACCAAGAATGGAGAGCATTTTTTCCCAGATTTCCTCTAGTTTTCCATAAATCTGACTATAGGATTTCGCCTGAATATAATTTCCTTCTTCTTCAAAGACAGAAATGGCTGCCTGCAATTGTTCCTCTATCTTTAACTGCCGGAGAAAGCTTTGAATGATATTAACATAATCCTGCACCTTCTTTGCCTGCTGCAACCCGGATATAACAGGTTCTAACAACTGTATCACCTGTCTTCCACACAGTAATACCTTCTGTAATGTAGAATTCTCTGTTGTCTTAGCTACTGCCTCTTCCGAAAAAGATTTTTCCCACCAGCTATATCCGCGAATCCCCCGTTTTATAACATAATTTTCCAATTGTTCCAGTGTTTCTGTTTCAATTCCGGCCACTCCGGTTTTTAAGAATCGAAATACACTTTCATAAGAATAGTCCTGACCGCTGATTTCTAAAATGGCCCGGATACTTTCCAGGCAAGGATTCATATAGATATTCTGATTGGTATCAATAAAATATGGAATACCCAGTTTTGGAAACAATTCCTCAGCATATGGTTCCAATTCCTCCAGATTTCCATGTATCACTGCAATATCCCGGAAACGGTAGTTTCCGGTTCGTACCATCGCCCGAATTTGCCTTGCAATCTGATGCAGTTCCTGTCTCTGTGTCCGCATCACCTGTAGGTGAATGTGTGATACCTCCTGATTCCATACACAATATGGATACCGAAACAAGTTTTCTTCCAGATGTTTCAACTCTTCTGCTTCCTGAAACCGCAATCCATTTCCATCTAAAAACCGTTCTTCTACATAAATCTGATTCTTTTCTCCCAGTTTCTGAATTCGTTGAATTGTATCTTTACTTAAGTAGAACAATGCATGTTCTTCACATGTTTCCCGGTCCGCACTTTCTTTATCAATGGTAATGGTTATGGTGAGTGATGCACTTACCTGTGCCAGCATATCCACTACTTCATACTGTATCGGTGTAAAACCTGTAAACCCATCAAAATAGATGATACTATCCTGCAAAATCTCGGATTCCGGAATGTGTCTTGCAAGCATTTCCAGCAAATGTTCAGCAATAATATACTTTCCCCGGACTTCGTCCTGAAAGGCATCATACACAAATAATAAATCATGTAGCTTATTCCTTAACATGCTATGACCATCCATCTGCTGATACACCTGTTCTAAGTTGTCTTTCCCAATTCGATACTGAAATAATTCCGTTAACAAAGACTTCAATTCATCAATAAATCCGGGTTTATTCAAACAACTTCCAAATACCGGAAGTTCCTTTCGATATTTCAGCAGGATTCGCTGCAACAACATGCTTTTTCCAAAATCTTCCAGCACATGTTCACACCGAATATTCTGTTCCTCAAACACCCGGTACGCCAGGCGGTTAAAACTGACAATATCAATATTCATGGTGCCATGCAGCGGATGAAGGGTTACAATATCCCGTTGTGCCTGCATGGTAAACTGCTCCGGTACAATTAAAAAGAACTGTTTTTCCGGCATGTCTATGGATGCCTGTATCAGTTCACGATATAAGGTTTCACTTTTGCCAGAACCGCTGGCCCCTTCTATTATCTGAATCACAACAGCTTCTCCTTTCATATTGACACAGTTTCCGGTCATATTTTTATGAACACTGAATATATATAAGTATAGAAAACGAGAGGTGACAATTATGAGTTCGAATACAAAAATATTAATATTCAAAGCAAAAGAGCTCATTTATACCATTATTTTTGTGGTACTTGGCATTCTTCTGCTCCTGCTCCTTCTGTTCATGTTTTTACCGGACGACAAGGAGCAACCACTTCCAGAAGTGACAGAAACCGCTGCCTATATCCCCGGTGTGTATTCCTCTACCGTACAATTAGGCGATTCCACTCTGGATGTTCAGGTTACCGTTGACAGCAGTCGTATCTGTGATGTGTCTGTTGTAAATTTGAACGAAACTGTCACAACCATGTATCCATTGCTGACACCGACTCTGGAAGAAATCAATCAGCAGCTTCCGGATATCGAATCCGTTGATGAACTGACCTGTTCTGCAGATAGTCAATATACTTCCGTTATATTGATTCAGGCAATAAAAAATGCCTTAGAACCGGCTATACCAGAAACTGAATAACAGAAAACTCCTCATCTCCCATCCTGTCACCTCGGTATAAATACTACATAAACAGCCTGGAAGATGAGGAGTTTTTATTTTCTTAAAGCTGCTTTTCTACAACTTCACCCTGTCGTTTATAAATACTACCAGACGGTATATAACCCCGCACCATAGACACCGGATACACATTACTGTTTCTTCCGATTACACTTCCCGGATTCAACACTGTATTACAGCCAATCTCTACATGATCACCTAGAATTGCACCGAACTTCTTTAATCCGGTTGGTATCACACCATCATCGGCTTTCACCTCTACCAATGTCTTATCTGCCTTCACATTACTGGTAATACTTCCGGCTCCCATATGGGATTTATAGCCCAAAACAGAATCACCCACATAGTTATAATGTGGAACCTGTACTGAATTGAAGATAATCACATTCTTAAGCTCTGTGGAATTCCCTATAACACAACCGGCTCCTACCAGTGCATTTCCTCTTACAAATGCTCCCGGACGGACTTCTGTATTCTCCCCAATAATGGTTGGTCCGGCAATATATGTATTGGGATAGATTTTGGCAGATTTGGCAATCCATACATGCTCTTCTACCTCCTCATACAGTTCCTTTGATAAGGTCGGTCCTAACTGCAAAATAAAATCGTGAATTTGTGGAAACACCTCCCACGGAAACTCTACCTGTTCCAGTAATGGCTTTGCCAGTGTTTCTTCTAAATTCTGAAATAGCTGCTTTACTTGACATTCTTTTTTCAATTCTTCCTGATTCATCTCATTTTCCTTTCTTATAATACGATGCCGCCTTGTCAAACAATGGCTTAAATGCATTCTGATTATTCAAACCTTTTACTAATTCGGTTTTCTTCACTACAAAATCTTCTAATATCTTCATATAATGTTCTTCGGTAATTTCTCCCCGTTCTACCTGACCTAAGCCCTTTTCCCAACTGGCTGTCAGTTTCGGTTGCAGCAGGGCATTGATAGAATAATAGACAATATCATATATCATCTCACCTTTTACAGTCGGTGTTACTACCTGGGTCTTCTTATTCAATGCCATATACTGGATATGAATCAGTTTCTTAATGATTTCTGCCCGGGTTGCACTGGTGCCAATCCCACTGCCTTTCATATAATCCCGCAATTCTTCCTCTTCAATATCCGATCCGGCTTTTTCCATCGCAATAACCAAAGTTCCGGACGTATAACGACTTGGCGGTTTTGTTTCCCCTTCCCGAATCTCAAATCCGGATGCTTCCACTTCACTTCCTTTTTTCAATGATGCCACATAGCGAATCAACTCCGGAGAAAATTTCTCCTCTTCCTCCTCATCGCTTTTTTTCTTGGAAAAGGCTGTCCCTGCCACTTCCAGAAAGCCCTGTTTATACAATACTTTAAACCCAGCAAAAAAACGCTCTCCGTTCCGTACCAGAACCAGAGATGCTTTCTGATACTCTGCTGCCGGGTAAAAGACAGATAAAAACCGTCTTGCTATAATATCATATACACCTTTTGCCGTCTGAGATACCGTATTCAACGCACTCAGCCCTTGTCCGGTTGGTATAATAGCATAATGATCGGTAATCTGCTTATCATTTACATATTTTGTTTTAGCAATGTTACGATATGTCCCGTTCTCTAAGATCCGCTCCGCAAATGATGCCAATGCCGGATATCCTTTCAGACCTCCGATATTCTTATGAATTTCTTTACTAACTGCTGTTGACAGTACTCTTGCATCTGTTCTGGGATAAGTCACTAACTTTTTCTCATACAACTCCTGCACAATTTTCAAGGTCTCATCCGGACTGATTTTGAATAGCCGGGAACAATCATTCTGTAAGTCTGCCAGATTATACAGCATAGGTGGATTCTTCTTTTCCACTTTTTTCTCCAATTTTTCCACCTGCATTACCCAAGGCTCCGGAGTCTTTAGTTCCTGAATCAGTACATCTGCATCCTCCCGTTTTAAAAAACCATTTTCTTTATATAATTTGTGGGACTCAAAATACCGGCTGCCTTCCACAGCTCTCCATTCAGCTTCAAAACTGTCTTCTCCGGCTCCAATTCTTGCAACAATTCGATAAAAAGGAGTTTTCACAAATTCCCGGATACTTCGTTCCCGCTGAACTACCATCCCCAGCACACAAGTCATAACCCGTCCCACGGAAATCGCACCGGAACGGGATTCGTTCAGATAATTCTTTACTGCATACCCATACTTCAATGTTAAAACACGGGAAAAGTTAATACCCATCAGGTAATCTTCCTTTGCCCGGGAATAGGCGGCAGCACATAAATTGTCATATTCTGATAAGTCTTTTGCCTCCCGGACTCCACGCAAAATCTCCTCTTCCGTCTGGGAATCAATCCATACTCTTCGTTTTTCTTTCTTTGCATCTACCTGTGCCATCTGATCCACCAATCGATAGATATACTCACCCTCTCGTCCGGAGTCTGTACAAACGTAAATGCAGCCTACATCCTCTCGATTTAACAGCTCTTTTACAATCCGGAACTGCTTTGAGGCACTCTCAATCACTTCATACCGAAACGTATCCGGTATAAAAGGAATGGTTTCCATACTCCACTTTGCCAATGCCGGATCATATGCTTCCGGATAACTCATGGTTACTAAATGTCCTACACACCAGGTAACAATACTGTTCTCATCCTCAATATATCCGTCATGATTTCCACTTTTTACTTTTAGTGCCTTGGCAAATTCCCTGGCAACACTTGGTTTTTCTGCTATATATAAATTCTTCAAACTATTTCCTGCCTTCCTTGACGCTCAACATATCTATTATACACTAAAAGATATTCCGATGGAAGAAAAAAAGGGATGTTACATCATGATATGCAACATCCCTTATATTTAACTGACTATTAGCCAAGAAGACTGGAAACCACACTGGAAGCAAGTCCCTGTGAAGAGGTTGCTGCTGTCTGTTCCGGTCCGTGTGTACTGGTATGAACCGTACCTGTCATAGTCGGAGCCATCAACACTTTACCGGTTCCTCTGTATACATTGACAAAACCTTCTCCACTCAATCCGGAACCAATCAGACTCTTTGAAGATTTCTCAACTGTAAACTGTAACGAAGAAGACCAGGCAATTGCCATATTTCCGTCAATTTTTAATACATCGTTTTCCAGATTGATTTCAAATAATTCTTCCTTTGGAACCGGACTTTCCAATACGGCTGTACCCTGACCGGATAAGCACAAATTAAATAATCCTTCTCCACCTAGTACAGCAGAGGATACATTCTGTCTGCGTACCACCTGCTCCTGAAGCTGTGCATCACATGCCAAAAACAAACCATCATCTAATACCATTCCGGAACCCCAGCTTCCTACGTCTTCCAAAATCAGATAATGATAGGTTGGCTCCAGCATCAGGTATCCAACGCCCTTGTATATTGGCTTAACTGCTGATTCACCAGTTACCATACCCTTTGCCATTTTACCAAATAAGTTGCCTACACCCTTTACATCCGAATCCATGTCGACAGCTCCTGCCATCCACTGCATGGCTCCTGCCTGTACCCGTACCGCTGAATTATTCAAATACACCAGCACCTGACGTTTCCGCACATTCATCTCATTCATAAAATATGCGGTAGCTGCTTCATGAGGTGCAACACTCATATCCTTCTGGTGCTCGTACACATAATACTGACCTGCCTGTGCGATACATTTCATGTTCTGGTTGTTGAATACATTGTTTAATTTAATCATTATTTACCCCCTGTTTCCATGCTTATATTTAACAACAGTTATAACTATTTTATTATAATTTTTTATATCTATTCCGTCAATTACGGTTCAAAAATCGTAAGAATTGTAAGAATTTGCCGCATTTCTTCTTAACAAAATGCATAAATATGCTAAAACGAAGTGAAATTTTTATTGGATGGAGTAAAGGATTATGGAAAAGTTTTCAGAAATTGTAAGTAGCGTAGACAGTTTTGTATGGGGACCGGTCATGCTGGTTTTGTTAGTAGGTACAAGTATTTTTCTTACTATCCGTACCAAGTTTCTTCCTTGGCGGAATCTGGGATATGCGCTAAAAAGCACCTTGAGTAAAGAAGCACGGATGAAAAAACAGGGAACCGGTGATGTCTCTCCCTTTTCGGCACTGACCACAGCTTTAGCTGCTACCATTGGTACCGGTAATATCGTAGGTGTAGCAACTGCTATGATTGCCGGTGGACCGGGTGCTCTGGTATGGATGTGGGTATCAGCCTGTTTTGGTCTGACGTCAAAATTCAGTGAATGTATGTTAGCCATTAAGTACCGGGAAGTCAATGAAAAAGGTGAAATGTCCGGTGGCCCAATGTATACCATGAAGAAAGCTTTTAAGCATAAAAAATTCGGTGCTGCTCTTGGCTGGCTGTTCGCTCTGTTTGCAGTGGTCGCATCTTTTGGTATCGGTAACCTGACTCAGGCAAATTCTATTTCATCTGCCATTCAGAACACCTTTGGCGTCCCAACCTGGATTGTTGGTATTGTCATCACGGTTCTTGCACTTATGATTATTGTAGGAGGAATTAAAACCATTTCCAAAGTATCCTCTGTGGTAGTTCCCCTAATGGCAATCTTCTATGTAGTAGTCGGACTGATTGTTATTTTATTAAATATTCAAAATGTTCCGGAAGGCGTGACATTAATATTAAAATCCGCATTTAATTTTCAATCCGTATCCGGAGGTATCTTAGGAACCGTTGTTGCCTCTTTCTCAAATTCTATGCGATATGGCGTTGCAAGAGGTGTCTTCTCAAACGAAGCCGGCATGGGTTCCGCAGCCATTACTGCTGCTGCAGCAACTACAGATAATCCTGTACGACAAGGCTACATCAATATGACCGGTACTTTTTGGGATACTATTGTGATATGTACGATTACCGGTCTGTGTATTGCCGGCTCCGGTGTACTTGGAACCACCCATGTAACACAGGACAATACATATCGCTATGAATCAGATATTCTGCTTCTCAATACTGTAAATGAAAAAGGCAACACTGTAACCACCGGTTTTACCGTAGAATCAAGCAACGCCGGAATTACCCTAACATCCAGCGATGGTGAAACCATTTATCACCTAACCGGTTGTGATGAAGAAGCTGTGGCTAAAACTGATCTTGCAAATCATCCTTTTGAGGCAGGTACAATCGAAAATAATATGCCACTGGGCACATGGATTGACCAAAACCGGAATGTCTTCAAGTTTTATGAAGACGGTACCTATTGTTACGAAGAATTGTATGTAGGCTCCGCCCTGACCATTCAGGCATTTTCTTCTGTGCTAGGTAAAGCCGGAGGATGGCTGGTTACAATTGGTATTGCTCTATTCGCTTTCTCTACCATTCTTGGTTGGGAGTACCACGGTGAAAAAGCATTTGAATATATCTTGCACACCCACAAGTTCAACATTGTATACCGTGTTGTCTTTTCCTTAATTGCATACCTTGGTGCAACTACTGCTTTAGATCTGGTATGGAATTTATCAGATATTGCCAATGCATTAATGGCTATACCAAATCTGATTTGTTTACTGGTATTAAGCAAGGAAATTGCAGGAGACATGGAGAGTTTCCAGTCAGTTATCAAGACGGAAAAAGAAGAAAAGAATGCTGTCGGCAATTAGTCTTCCTTTCCGTTAGAGTGCGTGCATGGCGCACAAACCTAAAAAGGATTCATGAAACCAATCATGAATCCTTTTTCAGGTTGTATGAAATTATAGTATGAAATGATGCATTATTCGATGGAAATTCTCTTGTTTTCTTCTACTTCCGGCTTCTTATCCTTCGGGAATGCAATGGTCAAAATACCATTTTCATATTTTGCTTTCACATCCTCCTGCTTTAGATTCTCACCAATGTAGAAGCTTCTTGAACATTTACCCAGATACCGTTCCCGGCGAAGGTATTTTCCACATCTGTCATCTTCATCTATTTTCTTGGCATGTTCTCCGCTAATGGTTAAATATCCCTTTTCCAGTTCTGCATGAATCTCATCCTTCTCGAAACCCGGCATCTCAATCTCTAACAGATAATCACTTCCGATTTCCTTAACATCTGTCCGCATCAAAGCCTTTCCATTATCCTTTCCACTCATTGAATTAAACATTTCATCAAAATAACTATCACTAAAAAAACTTGGTACTATCATAATCATATCCTCCTTATATATTGTTCATATCTGAAATGGTATATCATTTCCTTTGTTCTATATGTACTATAACGCATTTTGTTAGCACTGTCAACAGGTGAGTGCTAATTCTTTTGTGAAAAATCTGTGAACGCTTCTTGGCAGCCAAAAAAGTAACGCTACCACCGGCACGCTTCCTATGTTATAATGAGCAAATAAGTATGAACGAACGTTATACAACAAGGGGAAAGGGGAGTTTATTTATGAAAAAAGAACCAAAAGAGTATCAAAAGAAAGTACACACCATCCAACAGCCCATTAACAACTTAATTGCCAAAGAATATGAAGACCCAAGAGATGCAACCTATCTGAACACCTTTAAGTTAAGCAAGGGTTTTGACAAATTAGCCAAGCTGTATTTCGAATATGGTATTGAGCGGATTAATACCATTTGTTATACCGGTTCCAATATCAGGGTGACAGAAAAAAGCATGCCCTATCTTTATCACTGTCTGGAGCTAGTTTGTCATACCTTATGTGTAGAAAAAATTCCACCATTCTATATTGCACAAGGTGATGTAAATGCATTTACAATTGGTGCCAATGACCCAATTATTGTTATGAATGACGGATGTCTTCGACGGTTAAATCACGAAGAATTGTTATTTGTTCTTGGTCATGAAGTCGGGCATATTAAAAGTGAACACTGTCTATATCATTCCATCGGTTCCAGTATTCCGATTATTGGCGGAATTGTAGGAGCTCTCACCTTTGGTCTGGGGGAAGTGGTCATGCAGGGACTTATGATTGCTTATTATGACTGGGTCAGAAAGTCTGAATGTACTGCTGATCGTGCAGGACTTCTTGCCTGCCAGGATGTAAATGCCGCCATTACTGCTATGGCAAAAATCGCGGGACTGCCAAAAGAATATCACGATTCATTTCAGGCTGAATACTTCTTGGAACAGGCCCAAGCCTTTCAGGATATGGATGAAAGCCTGTATAACCGCATATTGAAGCTGATTAGTGCCAAAGATTCCACCCATCCATGGACAGTGTTACGTGCTAAACAAATGAAAGACTGGGTAGATAGTGGAGATTATAATCGAGTCCTGAACCGCACCTCTGTGTGGCTCATAGAAGAAAAGGAACGTCTGGAAAAGATAATTGAAACAACGACTCAGGCAGCGGAAGAGGCAGAATCAAAAGCAAAAGCGGCACAGGAAGAAGCAGAAACAACTGCACAAGCAGCAGAAGCTGCTGCACAGGAATTAGCTACCGTATCTCCTGATAAGAAAAGTGCTGCCACAAAAACAGCAAATCAGTTGGCAAATTCTGCTAAATCTGCTGCTTCCAAAGCAAAATCCCTGACAGAAGCCGCTGAAAAAGCAGCTAAAAAACGGGATGAAACCATTCAAGCCGCAGAAGAAATTGCTGCCACTATTGATTACGGTGCCCTTCTGGAATTAGAATCTGCTACGGAAGTCTCCACTGTTGCACTTCCGGCTCCGGAATCCGACGAATCTGTATCTACAGTTCCAGATTCCAATTAACTTAGAACAATTTAATATGCCCCTTCCAAGTCAGCATATAATATTTGAAAATCCTGTAACTTAGAAGGGGACATATTAACTGTTTTTCAACAAAAAAGAACGCTTCATAATCTGATAACAATCCCAATAACTCATCCGGTGTATACCGGTACGCCGGTTTATCTAAGGAAAATCCTATTTTTTCCAGCATAGTCATAGTAAATTCGATACAGGAATATGCCTTATACGTTGAGAATCCTTTAGTAAACGGCCATGTCAATACCGAAAGAAGATTATACATATATTCTTCATCATTTTTTATCTCATAAATCGTATTTCGCAACATACAATACTGCTCTACTGTTACCGGTATTCGAAATATAACCACCTGTACATCTGAAGTCTTCCGTAATGTATATCGCTCCATATTCTCCAACACACATCCCCCAAGGAGCACAGTCTGGTACTGTTTTCTTGCAAAGGAATACCACTCATTTAATTCAGCATCTAATGCAACAGATGCATGATTATATCGAACCTTTCCAACTTTTCGGAGCACGTAACCGAACTTTGTTGCAGTCTTAGAAATTACAACATAGATATATCTTTGATTTTCCACTTTACTGCCCCCCTAATCCAAATTAGATGTCTATTTATTAAGTCTAACATATACTACTACAAATTACACCGCTATTTTCCACCTTTTATTGTTTCTCTTTTTATTTTATGGTAAACTATGATAAGAAGAAACAGAAACTGAGGTAATATATATGAAAATTGGATTCGATAATAATCAATATCTGAATATGCAATCCCAACACATTATGGAACGCATTAAAAAATTTGATAATAAATTGTATCTGGAGTTCGGTGGCAAATTATTTGATGATTTTCATGCTGCTCGCGTCCTTCCTGGTTTTGCAGCAGACAGTAAACTACAAATGTTGATGCAGCTTGCCGACCAGGCAGAAATCGTAATGGTTGTCAGTGCAGAAGATATTGAACGAAATAAAATTCGTGGAGATTTAGGAATCACTTATGATAACGATGTGATTCGCCTAATCGATGAATTCAGTTCCCGTGGTCTGTATGTAGGAAGCGTAGTACTAACAAAATATGCGGAACAGCGTCGTGCCATCTCCTTCCAAAAGCGTTTAGAACATTTAGGTTTCAAAGTGTATCATCATTATCTCATTTCCGGATATCCAACCAATATTTCTCAAATTGTCAGTGAAGAAGGATATGGAAAGAATGATTATATTGAAACAACACGACCGCTGGTAGTCGTAACTGCACCCGGTCCGGGAAGCGGCAAAATGAGTACTTGTCTTTCCCAATTGTATCATGAACATAAACGGGGAATCTGTGCAGGATATGCGAAATACGAGACATTCCCTATCTGGAATCTGCCACTGGATCATCCGGTCAATTTAGCTTATGAGGCTGCTACGGCAGATTTAAATGATATTAATATGATTGATCCGTTTCATTTGAAAGCCTATGGTGTGACCACTGTAAACTACAACCGGGATGTGGAAATCTTTCCGGTTTTGAATACCATGTTTATGAAAATTCTTGGAAAGAGTCCTTATGCCTCTCCAACTGATATGGGAGTGAATATGGCCGGCAACTGCATTATTGATGATGAAGTCTGCCGGGAAGCCTCCAGACAGGAAATTATCCGTCGTTATTATCAGGCTATGGCTGGTGCAGCAGATGGAACACGAAGCGAAGAAGAAGTAGGAAAACTGGAATTACTTATGAGTCGGGAATCTCTGACTCCGGAAGACCGTCATACCGTCAAACCGGCATTAGACCGGGCTGCCGCTACCGGTGCACCCGCTGTTGCCATTGAATTACCGGATGGGCAGATTATTACAGGAAAAACCGGAGATTTACTTGGTTCCAGCTCTGCAGCCCTGTTAAATGCAATCAAAGTACTGGCAGGTATTCCTCATGAGAAAGCCATTCTTTCGCCGGAAGCAATTGCACCGATACAGCAGTTAAAAACTCAGTATCTTGGCAGTAAGAATCCAAGACTGCATACGGACGAGGTATTAATTGCACTTTCAGCAACTGCTGCCAGTAATGAAGATGCTGCTCTTGCCTTGAAGCAATTGCCAAAACTAAAAGGCTGTCAGGTACATTCCACCGTGTTATTATCACCGGTTGACCGCAATACATTTCAGCGTTTGGAATGTGATGTAACCTGCGAACCACAGACTATGTAATAAATTCATATAAAACGTAACTCCAGCCGTCATTAATATGTACCCGGAATTCCGGACACATACCAATAATAGCTGGAGTTATTATTTTGACCGAAGTTTCATTTTTATTCCGGACGGGTATAATTATCTAAGAAATGATGTTTTATCCCATCCTGCTTATAGGCAATGATAGTATTCAAATTTACGTTTTCCACACTTCGAAAAATATTTTTCTCAATCACCGGACTTCTTTGACTCAATTCCCGTATTAACTCTTTTACCTCTGCCCGTTTCGAACCTTTCTCTGTACCACCACAGGATGCACAATTCTCAGTAAACCGACAGGCACACTGTATAAAATGGAGCTGATTATAATCTCTCCAATGAATAATTGCTTCCTCCCGAATCAGATACAATGGTCGTATTAATTCCATTCCTTCAAAATTCGTACTGTGAAGCTTTGGCATCATGGTCTGTATCTGACCACCATAAAGCATTCCCATTAAAATAGTCTCTATGACATCATCATAATGATGTCCTAATGCAATCTTGTTACATCCCAGCTCCTTTGCTTTACTATACAGATGTCCCCGGCGCATTCTGGCACAAAGATAACATGGAGAATCCCCTTCTCCGGCTACAATATCAAAGATTTCTGATTGAAAGACCGTAATCGGCACATTTAGAACTTTCGCATTATCTAAAATGGTCTGATAATTGATCTCATTATATCCGGGATTCATAACCAGATAAACCACATCAAAGTTCTTTCTTCCATGTCGTTCCAACTCTTGAAAAAGTTTTGCCATCAACATAGAATCTTTTCCGCCGGAGATACAGACTGCTATCTTATCTCCATCCTGTATCATCTCATATTCATTAATTGCCTGTGTAAATTTCCGCCAGATATCTTTACGAAACTTTTTAACGATGCTCCGTTCAACATCCTTACAGTATTCTTCCGCCGTACGAAGAGGAACATCCGGATTAACAGCTCTTTTCTCAGCTATATCTGCCTGGTCCATCATCTGCTGTAGCTTAATTCTCAGATAGGCCCGGAAACCGCCATCTATACTATAAGCTTCATATCCTTGTTCCTGCAGGTCTTCTGCAATCTCATCGCTCTTCTGACCCGTATAACAAATCAGATAAATCGGTATCTCTTTTGAAAGTTCTAAACTATGTGTTTCGAATTCCTCCCAAAAGATATTTTTTGCTCCCGGATATGTCTCTTTATCATAATCTTCCTGACTCCGTAAGTCTATTATTTGCTTTTCCCGGATATCTGCCTCATATTCTTCAATGGTTTTTCTGTACATAATGGCTCCTTGTATTTATTGAATCTGCATTTATATATCTTTTTCCCTGCATACATCAATCCATTCTTTAAAACCGGTATATTTCTCCAATTGTTCGATGGTAATCCGGACTGCACTGTTATCACTCCCTGCAGCCGGATATACCACATCATATTGTTTTAATGATATATCCAGATATACCTGAACGGATTCCGGCAATGCAAATGGGCATACACCACCCGGTGCATGTCCAACTGCTGCCTCTACCTCATCATATGGTATCATCTTTGCTTTCTCATGAAAATAGTTTTTATATTTTTTATTATACAACAAAAAGGGAATTTTCTGAATATATCAGAAAACTCCCCATATAAATTCTCTATTATTACGTTATGGCATTCTCTTTATAAATATCTGTTTTACTGTACTGCCTTAAAAGCTTCCTCAAGGTCTTCAATAATATCATCGATATTTTCAGTACCAATCGATAAGCGAATGGTATTTGGCTTAATGCCCTGATCTAACAATTCTTCCTCATTTAACTGGGAATGGGTCGTAGAAGCCGGATGAATCACTAAGGATTTCACATCTGCTACATTTGCAAGTAAGGAGAACAATTCCAGATTATCAATGAAATCCTTCGCCTTCTGTGCATCACCCTTGATTTCAAATGTAAAGATAGAACCACCGCCATTTGGGAAGTACTTCTTGTAAAGTGCCTTCTGTTCCGGATCATCGGAAACAGCCGGATGATGTACTGCTTCTACCTGTGGATGATTATTCAGATATTCAACAACCTTCAAAGAATTCTCTACATGACGTTCTACTCTTAAGGACAAGGTTTCTAATCCCTGTAAGAAGAAGAATGCATGGAATGGTGACAATGTTGCACCGGTATCACGAAGCAAAATAGCACGAATCTTTGTGACAAATGCTGCTGCACCAACTGCTTTTGTAAAGCTGATTCCATGATAGCTTGGGTTCGGTTCTGTCAATGAAGGGAACTTGCCGCTTGCTTCCCAATCGAACTTTCCGCTATCAACAATTACACCACCGATGGTTGTACCATGTCCACCAATGAACTTCGTAGCAGAATGAACGACAATATCTGCACCATATTCAATCGGGCGAACCAGATAAGGAGTTGCAAATGTATTATCAATTACTAACGGAATCTTGTGGGCATGAGCGATACCGGCTATTTTTTCAATATCTACTACATCGGAATTCGGGTTGCCTAATGTCTCAATAAAAACTGCTTTGGTATTCTCCTGAATGGCTGCCTCAATCTCATCATAGTTAAATGGGTCTACAAAGGTAGTCTGAATACCGTACTGTGGCAGTGTATGTGCCAACAAATTATAAGTACCACCATAAATATTCTTTGCAGATACGATATGGTCACCATTCTGTGCCAAATTCTCGAAGGTATATGTAATAGCTGCCGCACCGGAAGCTACTGCTAATGCTGCAACACCACCTTCTAAGGCAGCAATTCTTTTTTCAAATACATCTTCGGTTGGATTGGTCAATCTTCCATAAATATTACCGGCATCTGTCAGACCAAATCTGGCTGCTGCATGTTCACTGTTCCGGAACACATAAGATGATGTCTGATAAATCGGTACAGCTCTTGCATCTGTAACCGGATCCGGCTGTTCCTGTCCTACGTGTAACTGTAATGTTTCAAATTTTAAATTTCTTTCTGCATATGTTTTTTTACTCATAACAAACCTCTTTCCGCGGGTTTCTCCCTGCTATTTTTTATTTTGTCTTACCATTTCCGTTCTTGGTAAACTGTTTTCTATTTTCTTCGACTATCACACACATTTTATTCCGGTTTTTCTAATTATCTATCTACAGCTACACATTCGGTCAAAAATAGCTACTCCTCTTTGAATAATTACGAGTCTCATTAGCATCAACCTCTTTTCAAATCTTATATTCATGTAATTCCTACCTGATTACAAGGTAATAATAACATTCCATTTTATTCCTGTCCAATATGTAAAATCATGAATTGGTTATAGGAATCTCCTATAACAACAATTCAGGCAGGTTTCAAGCATTTTCTGCCTGTTCCTGCCTGCTTTTATATTTCCTATCTGCTGATACGTTTAATACTCTTCATCATTTATTTTCTCTTCAATATCATTGACTGGTTTTTCCAACCCTTCAATTGTAATACCATTCTTTTCTGCATAATCCCATAATGCAGCATGAATGGCTTCCTCTGCCAGTAAAGAACAATGGACTTTCACCGGAGGTAATCCGTCCAAAGCTTCCATAACTGCCTTATTTGTTACTTGTAACGCTTCCTGTACGGTTTTACCTTTTACCAATTCTGTTGCCATGCTACTGGTTGCCACCGCCGCTCCACAACCAAAGGTTTTAAACTTTGCCTCCTGAATCACACCATTCTCATCAATGGTCAGGTACATCCGCATAATGTCACCACATTTTGCATTTCCCACTGTACCGACACCACTTGGATTCTCTATTTCACCCACATTTCTCGGATTACTGAAATGATCCATTACTTTTTCGCTATACATATGTGTTACCGCCTTTCTTCTATCATCATCTATTTTTCCTGCTTCTTTACGAAATCTTCATACAATGGTGACATGCCGCGAAGCCGTTCAATTATCTTCTTCAACTGATCCACTGTAAAATCAATTTCTTCCTGTGTTGTTTTTTCAGATAAAGTTAAGCGCAAGGAGCCATGTGCAATCTCATGAGGCAGTCCAATGGCAAGTAATACATGAGATGGGTCCAATGAACCGGACGTACAAGCAGAACCACTGGAACCACAGATTCCGTTCTGGTCTAAAAGGATCAGCATGGACTCGCCTTCGATAAACCGGAAACAGAAGTTTGCATTATTCTGCAACCGCTTGACAGGGTCACCATTTAATCTGGTATATGGAATCTCATTTGTTATACGATTAATCAAATAATCTCTCAACTTGGTTTCATAGGCAATGCGCTCATTCATACTGCTAAATGCCAATTCTGCTGCCTTACCAAATCCTACAATACCCGGAACATTATGAGTACCCGCCCGACGGTTGCGTTCCTGCGCTCCTCCATGGATAAAGGAACGTATTTTAACGCCCTTACGGATATACAGAAGCCCAATACCCTTAGGTCCATTTAACTTATGTCCACTGGCAGACAGCATATCAATATTCATGGTTTCTACATCAATCGGAATATGCCCGTATGCCTGCACCGCATCTGTGTGGAACAAAACTCCATGCTTTCTTGCAATCTTACCTATTTCTTCTAATGGCTGAATGGTTCCGATTTCATTATTAGCTGTCATAACAGAAATCAATATGGTATCCGGACGAATTGCAGCTTTTAACTCATCCAATTTTACGATACCATTCTCATCCACCGTGGCAACCAGTACATTGCTGGAAGTCCAGTCCAGAGCGTAGTCCTTTACGGCTTCATCGATCTTGGCCTGATCATCCTCGTTCTTGGCCTGATAGGTGACCTCCAGCTGATAACTTTCGCCAGTACCCAGATTCAGGGTAGGTTCGATCTTCATCTCAGAGATCTTTGCACCGCCGCAAGCGACCAGGCTTACGGCCATCGCTGCCATAATGCCAATGGCAGCAATCTTCTTCAGTTTCATAAGCTTTCTCCTTTTCATGCTGTTTTCTCTCGGATATGATACCGCCCTCTGCGGCGTCTCCCCTTTTCTTATGCCTTAATTATACGCCCTAACCCATATCACGGTCAAACTTTCGTTTATTGGTTGTTGTACTCTGTGACCG
>CAMEWU010000003.1 GCA_945946715.1 uncultured Clostridium sp.
TAAAATGGAATAAAAACTATTTATTTTGGGTGAGGGTATCATGATAAATATTGCAATTTGTGATGATGAAAAGCATTTTTTAGAAGAAGAAAAACAGTTGATTATGAAATATTTTGATAATAAGAATGATATGTGTCATATTGATACTTTTTATTCAGGAGAAGAGCTTCTTGAGCTTGGTATGGAGATTAACCAGTATGATATTCTGTTTTTAGATGTAAATATGAAAGAGATGGACGGATTAAAAACAGCAGAAAAAATCCGGCATTTCAATCAAGATATTTTCCTGGTCTTTGTAACGGCATTCATAAAATATTCGCCGGAAGGGTATAAAGTAAATGCAACCCGATTCCTGATTAAAGGGGAAGGAAATTTCGAATTTGCCATGAACGAATGTCTGAATGCAATTTGTGAAAAGAAGCAGGCAAAGGAATGGAAGTATACATTTCATTTTCGGGAAGGAATCATGGAGCTTGGATTAAGTGATATTATATATATTACAAGCTATCTGCGGCAAATTAATTTTATTTTAAAAGATGAAAAGCAGGCAACATACACCATGTCTGAAAAATTAGATACAATGGAGGCTGTTCTTGCAGATAAAGGGTTTCTCCGTCTGCATAAAAGTTACTTGGTAAACAGGCAGTATATTAAGCTGATCCGGCATTATGAGGCGGAGCTGTATAATGGGGAAACCATTGCAATTTCCAAGGCCCGATTTATAGATGTACGGAATCAATTTCTGACCTATCGAGGAGGAATATAGGAATGAGTTTGCCTTTTTATATATTATTTATGGCAGCCTGTCTTGTTGGATTTGGTGATTTTTTTGTTTCTGTTTTTGAGAAACGGGAAATACAGATATCAAAGGGGCTGCATACACTGCTTTATGCAGCATGTGTCTTATGTATATTGGGAAATAATATTTTGTTTGTACAGTTCATGTTGCCACGCCAGGTAATCGCTTTGCTTATTATGTATATATATTATTGGATATTATATCGGGACAAGACATGGAAACTATTGCTTTGGGCTTTGCTGTTTCATGCTGCTGCTACTTTGGCTGAGTTCTTCTCTGTTGTAGTGTTCCAATGGCTTATTCCGGATATTGTTGCATTAAACTCAGGAAGCGGTGATACTTGGTCAAAGTGGTTATTAGCGATTTTTAGTCAGCTGGTATTGTTCTTAATTATTGTTATTCTAAAAAGAGTGTTTGGAAAGCAGAAGGATATTCAATTATCCTTATCGGAGTGGATTCGATTTTTAGTCTTTCCGATATTTTCCATTGTAATTCTTTCTGCGATTTTCATGCGATTTGAAGTAATACAGCAGGAAAAAATGGAGAATGTCTATCTGTTGGTTTCTTTCGGATTGTTATTCATGAATATATTGGTTTATACATTAATCCATGACATATCCAAACGGGAACAGCAAATACAGCAGAATCAATTATTTCAGGAGCGAATGCAAAATGAAATGAATATGTATCACTCCATATCTGAATATTATGATGAACAAAGAAGACGAGAGCATGAATATAAAAATCAGCTGACATGCATTTCTAAATTGGCGAAAGACCGGCAATATGAAGAAATGTCCCGTTATTTACAAGAGATTAATCAAAGCTTTATGAGTCAGGAGAATGTAATTGATACGAATCATGCCATAATTAATGCAATCTTAAATTCAAAGTATAAAGAGGCTCGTGACAAAGGAATCTACATGACATTTTTGCTGGATAATCTTTCGCAGATAAGTATTGCTGATGAAGATTTGGTGGTTATTCTTTCGAATCTGTTAAATAACGCCATTGAGGCCTGTGCCGATTGTGAAGAAAAGATCATTAAAGTAAAAATTGGAAAAGAAGAGGAAGGATATTTGATTTCTGTATCTAATACATATAACAATCCACCAATTAGACTCGGGGACAAATTTCAGACAAGGAAAGCAAATAGTGCCAGAAACCATGGGATTGGAATCGAAAATATCAAGGCAGCAGTTGCAAAATATGATGGAAATTGTGTCATCCAATATGATGAAAAGGAATTTAAGTTTATAATTCAGCTATAATTAATGCCGGTAGAGATGAATCCCTACCGGCATATTTTTATGCCTCATAATTTTCAGAAATAGTATGTTTTACTTTATATTCTTTAATTCGTGCCTGAATACGTTCAGTCTGATCCAGAAGGTCGCTAATTGATGCATCATGATTCAAATGGTCAATCAGCAATGCGATATATTTACTTAAATCCGCTGACGCATACCAGTCTCTTGCCAGCAGTTCCGGCATTTGGTAGGTTAAATTGGTTGTGATAACCTTTTCAATAATCCCTTCTTTATAGCACGCATCAAAGATATCTAAACCACTGGTAAATAATCCAAAGGTACTCATACAGTATACCCGGTTTGCACCCCGTTTTTTCATATGTCTTGCTACATCCAACATGCTTTCTCCGGAAGAAATCATATCATCGATAATAATAACATCTTTGCCCTGTACAGAGTCACCTAAGAATTCGTGTGCTACAATAGGGTTTCTTCCGTTTACCACCTGAGTATAATCCCGTCTCTTATAGAACATACCCACATCAACACCCAGCATATTTGCAAGGAAAATGGCACGGTGCATTGCACCTTCGTCCGGTGAAATTACCATCATGTGGTCTTTGTCTATTTCTAAGTCCGGTGTGGACCGTAACAGACATTTTACAAACTGGTAAGTTGGACGGATATTTTCAAACCCGCTTAGTGGAATAGCGTTCTGTACCCGTGGGTCATGGGCATCAAAGGTTATAATGTTATCAACACCCAATCCAATTAATTCCTGCAACATCAGAGCACAGTCTAAAGATTCTCTGGAACTTCTTTTGTGCTGACGACTTTCATATAAAAATGGCATGATGACAGTTATTTTACGTGCTTTTCCCGTGGAAGCGGCAATCACACGTTTTAAATCCTGATAATGGTCATCCGGTGACATTGGAGATGGTTTGCCACAGATGGTATATTCCAGACTGTGATTTAATACATCTACCAAAATATACAGGTCGGTACCACGAACAGACTCCCGGATAACACCCTTGGCTTCACCGGAACCGAATCGTGGACAAGCACTGTCAATTAAATAAGATTCTTTTTCGTATCCGTGGAAAGCAATGGTAGATTTGTGCTCATTTTGACGGGCAGCTCTCCATTTTACAAGGTACTTGTCTACCTTTTCTCCTAAAGTTGTGCAGCTTTCGGTTGCGATAATACCCAGGCGACCAACCGGTATCGTTTCTAATTTGCTATCATCAGGCATGATATGTTTCCTCCATTGGTTGAATTGTTTAATGTTGTATCTTTATGTAAAAGCATGGTATAAACCCCTTGCTTTTATATCATTATTTATCGGTTTCCGTCAAGAGGTTCTTGCCAGGTTTTCCGTTTTGCAAACCGGATATCCTCTCCATAGATAGTATAAATATAATAACTGTCACAGATCCGGGAAAAAATCCGTTCGCTGTAATGTTGCCTCAATTCCGTCAGAGAGAGATTGGTGGAAATAATGGTGGCCTTTTGCCGTAAAATCCGGTCATTTACCAGAGTGTACAGATAGGAGGCGGTGAAGCTGTTAATAAATTCCGTACCTAAGTCATCTATAATCAGGACGTCGCAGTCAGAGACGGCGTGATAAAAGCTTTGGCTGTCTGTAATCTGATTTTTGTTCATGACTACATCACTGATTCGTTCGAATAGGCTTCCGGCAGATACATAAAGGACGGCATAACCTTTATCCAGCAGCTCCTTTGCTACACAGTTGGATAAAAATGTTTTTCCCACGCCTGTATTTCCCTGAAACAGGATGTTGCCTTTTTGAGAAGTATTCCCTTGAAAGTAGGTTTCAATACTATCAATGTATTTTAATAGGGATTGATAAATGTTTTCAATATTTGCCCGTGGCGTTAATTCATGCTTGCCATCGGACAGATTGCTATAATAATCTGACCGGAACATGCTGAAATTCTCATCTGCAAGCTTCTGACCTAAGTTCGAATGCCGGTATTGGCGTTGTACAATTCGCTGCTTAAGACATTCACAAGGTTCATATGCAATATACCCGGTATCTTTACACTTTTTACAGGTATAAATGGTCGATAAATAATCCGAAGGATAACCTGCCTGTGTTAAAACCTGATACTTTTCTTCTATCAATGCATTGGTTTGAAGCTTTAACTGCTCTGCATCCACTGGTTCTTCATGAAGAGAGGCCAGGGCAGCATCAATATTCATATCCCGGATTTGGGCATCAATTTCTGCAATGCGTGGAAGCTCTTTTCGGATTTCATCAATCCGGGTATTAAGCAGCTGCTGATTGCGGAAGCGGATTTGCTCGTATTCCTGCATAATTTCTTTTTTATAGGATGCTTCAAATGGCATAATGGGTTCTCCCTCTTGTAAATTTATGATTGCTCGGATAGCTTTTGGACTTCTTTAATAAAGAAATTTTCCAATTCCTGATTGTCGTAGTCCCGTTGGCTAAAATCATTAAATGGCAGATTCTGAACTTTGGAACCGGATTTTCCGGTAGCCTTTTTCTGATTGATATACTGCTGGTCCAATCGTTGGATATCTTCCAAAGATTTTACATGGCTTTCATACCAGTTTGTTAAAATGCCATTGATATAACGAAAACTGATTTTATTATCTGCACTTGCCCGCTGGCAGGCTTCTATAATAACATCCTGTTGGAATGCATAATCGTTCTTCCAGGTATTAATATAGCGTAATTCTGTAGGAGTCAGGACTCTGGAAAGACCAAGCTCTTTTGAAATAGCGGCATTCAGTGCATGATATGCAGCCGTTTCCTGTTTTGCCTGTTTTGCAGTCCGGATTCCTCGAAGATACCAGTCTATCGCTACTTTTTCTATGTAACGGTGAGAAGTGTGTTCCAAAGATGCACAGTATTCAATCAGATATTCCAATAACTCTGCCGGGAACATTAACTGTTCATATATGTACAACAGAGTATTGTATTCCGTTGGAGTTGGTGTATGGCCACAGTACATTTCAAACTGATATACAATATTTTCCATATTTTTATCTTGTTCAATTGCCCGTAGCTGACTTGGCGAATAGGCTTTCTTTTCCGGTATTTCCGGCAAAGGGTTTTCCTCTTTGGTGCTTGATGCAACCTTTTTGGACTGGGAAATTGGGTATACTTTGGCAGATACCGGCTGATGAAGCAGGTCCAAACCGGAATTTGCTTCTGGCTCTTCTCCTGACTCCGGTGGAGTGAGGGACATAATGGTAATGCCGAGTAACTCATTTTTCTGGTTATATTCCAGCCGCAGTATATTCCGGTCTACCCAATAACGGATAGCACGACAAATATCTTTTTGTGTACATTGAAAATGGTCAGCAATATCCTGAATGCTGATAGATTGTCCGGCTTCCTGTAACCGAACCATGTAAAGATATATCTTGACGAATTCGCCATTGGCTTCTGTCATGTAATAATCAATAAAGAAGTTGGAAATTGAGGAAAAGGTTTCTCCATTTTCAGATGTTATTGTTATGGTTTTCATTCCTTTTCTCCTTCCTAAAATCCAACTTATGCAACGCCATGCGCACCTCCATTTCGCTGCGCTCATGTCGGTGTCGGGCATGCGCCGAAAACTACGCCATGCACACCTCGCGTTCGCTATGCTACCGCTCGGTGTCGGGCATGCGCCCTATAAGTCCAGCCGAAAGCAAAAAAATGTATGCAAGCATCCATTTTTTGCTTTCAACTGTACTTGCATGGTTTGATGTAAACGCATTATATAATACGTTTTTGGAATTGTAAACCGAACAGGCTTTCGGGGGAATGTGGAGAGAAAAAAGTGTAAAAAGTGGATAATGTGGATAAGTTGCAGAGGGGCAGAAATAGTCGAAAAAATACAATAAAAATAGCCCACAATCTTTCATCGAAATTTGAAAATGAAAAATTGTGGACAATGTGCAAAACTATTTTTTTAGAAGATTTTCGCCAATGTTTACAACGTCTCCGGCTCCCATAGTTATTAACAAATCATTTTTTTTGCAATTTTTTTTCACGTAGGTTTCTACCTCGTCGAATTCAGGAAGATAAATAACATCTGTCTGATATTTTTCTTTCAGAAGATCTGCAATGTCCTGAGATGAAACCAGACCGGTGTCTTGCTCTCTGGCAGCATAGATTTTGGTTAACACTACATGATCTGCATTATGGAGTGCATCTGCAAATTCTGGTAATAATGCCTTTGTACGTGTATAAGTGTGAGGCTGGAAGATACACCAGATTTCATTATGGTCGGTTTGCTTAGCAGCAGTAAGGGTTGCTTTGATTTCTGTCGGATGATGTGCATAATCATCGATGATTGTAACCCCTTGAAACACACCTTTCGTTTCAAAACGACGTTTTGCACCGCCACAGGCTGCCAGTCCTTCCTTGATCGCATCCATATCAATATGTAATAAATCAGCAGCGGCAATAGCAGCTAAGGAATTGGTAACATTATGAATGCCATGTACGTGAAGCTGTATATCTGTAACCGGTTTGCCGTCAACTACCAGTGTATAGGTTGCACATCCTTCTTCATTATAGCGAATGTTATCAGCACGGTATTTGCAGTTATCGGTTAAACCAAAGGTACATACATTTCGATTTAATCCTTCTATTATAATAGGAAGACATTCCATTTCTCCGTTGATAATTAAAGTTCCGTCCGGTTGCAACTTATGTGCAAAGGTACGGAAGGACTGAATAATTTCATCAATTCCGCTGAAGAAGTCCAGATGATCAGCGTCCACATTTAATATAATGCTGATTTTTGGTTCAAATGCATGAAAGCTATTGGTATATTCGCAGGCCTCTGTTACAAAATATTCTGACTGTCCAACACGGATATTGCCGCCGATAGCATCTAACATGCCACCGATAGAAATGGTAGGGTCAACCTGTGCTGACAGAAATATTTGTGACAGCATAGAAGTGGTAGTGGTTTTTCCATGAGTGCCACTAACAGCTACTGAGTATTCATAATTTGTCATAATCTGTCCTAGCAGCTGGGCTCTGGTTAACATTGGTTTCCCACTGGCAAGGGATGCCTGGAATTCCGGATTGTCCTTATGAATTGCTGCTGTATATACAATCAAATCTATATCATTTGTAATATTCTCTGCTTTTTGACCAATAGTGACAGTTGCACCTAGCTGTTCCAACATAGCTGTAATGTCTGAACTTTTAGAATCGGAACCACTAATTGTGAAATGTTCCTGTAGCAGAATTTCTGCCAAGCCACTCATGCTGATTCCGCCAATGCCAATGAAATGTACATGTATGGGATGATTAAAATCTATCTTATACATCTGTCCTTACCTTCTTTTTATTTTTTCTTTCCTTATAATAATATAGGAAGTGAAAGCAGTCAACAAAAAAGTGTTGACGGAAGCTATAGTACTATGATATTCTATACTCTGCGACGGAAGAAGGCGTTTTTTTTGTGTGCAAAAACGAGTCAAGCAAGAAAACGCTTGCGTTTTCTTGACTGTCAAAGAGGGAGACACAAAACCATGCTTGCATGAGTTTTTGGCTCATGATTTGACAGAAAAGAAATTAGCGAAGCGAATTTCTTATTTGACGACTTTCACATCACCGAGCAAGCTTGTCTTGCGAGGTGTCCCTAAAGTGGGGGAAAACACGAGCAAGCTTGTCTTGCGAGGTGTCCCTGAAACACATTCAAACGTCTCGCAAATAAGAATAGAAACGGAGGTGGCAGTTGTGCGCGTAAAGATTACATTGGCATGTGAAGAGTGTAAACAGCGTAATTACAATCTCACAAAGGAAAAGAAGACGCATCCAGATCGTATGGAAACAAAGAAGTATTGTAAGTTCTGCAAGGCTCATACAATGCATAAGGAAACTAAGTAAACCCTGATAACCAATAAGGAGTAATTAAATGGGAAGTAAAGATGAGGAGAAATCAGCATTAAAGCGTAGCTGGTTCCAAGAACTAAAAGCTGAGTTTCGCAAGATTATCTGGCCGGATAAGAATTCCCTTGTTAAAGAGTCCATTGCGGTTATTATTATTGCAATTATTATCGGTTGTATCGTGGTGCTGGTAGATAAAGGATTAATGGAAGGCTTGAATGCCTTAAAAGCACTGGTACAGCAGATGATTGGGTAAAGGTTGGTGATTATATGTCAGAAGCAGAGTCAAGCAAAGCAAGATGGTATGTAGTCCATACCTACTCAGGGTATGAAAACAAGGTGAAGGCTGATATCGAAAAGAGCGTGGAAAACCGCGGTCTGGAGGATCAGATTCTTGAGGTTGCTGTTCCACTTCAGGATGTTGTTGAAGTAAAGAACGGAGCTAAGAAACAGGTTTCTAAGAAGATGTTTCCGGGTTATGTACTTTTGAATATGGTTATGAATGATACTACTTGGTATGTTGTTCGTAATACCAGAGGTGTTACAGGTTTTGTTGGTCCTGGTTCGAAACCGGTTCCATTAACGGAAGGTGAGATTCGTTCTATGGGTGTTACCACAAAGCAGCAGGTTGAGATTGACCTGGAGGTTGGCGATGCCATTAAAGTAGTTTCAGGTGCATGGGCAGATACAGTTGGTGAAATTAAAGCAATTAACATGGCAAAACAGTCTGTCACAATTGAAGTTGAAGTGTTCGGACGTGCAACACCGGTAGAAATCGGATTCTTAGAAGTACAGAAGTTAAACTAGTGAGTGGGAGGGTATCCCCCGTAAATACCACAATTTATTCAGGAGGTAAGCTATAATGGCTAAAAAAGTAGAAGGTTATATTAAATTACAGATTCCGGCAGGCAAGGCAACTCCAGCTCCACCGGTTGGTCCTGCTCTTGGACAGCATGGTGTAAACATTGTACAGTTTACAAAGGAGTTCAATGCAAGAACTGCTGATCAGGGAGATATGATTATCCCTGTAGTGATTACAGTATATGCAGACAGAAGTTTCAGTTTCATTACAAAGACTCCACCGGCTGCAGTATTATTAAAGAAGGCATGTAAGATTAAATCTGGTTCCGGTGTACCGAACAAGACAAAGGTTGCTACCATTACCAGAGCAGAGGTTCAGAAGATTGCTGAATTAAAGATGCCGGATTTGAACGCAGCTACCATTGAAGCAGCTACCAGCATGATTGCAGGTACCGCACGTTCAATGGGTATCACAGTTGTTGATTAATTAATAAGTGGGAGGGTCGCTCCCGATAATACCACAGGAGGTTATTTATTATGAAAAAAGGTAAGAGATATACAGAAGCTGCTAAGTTGGTAGACAGAACAACTACCTATGATATTCCGGAAGCAGTTTCTATTGTAAAGAAATCAGCGAGTGCAAAATTCGACGAGACCGTTGAATGCCATATTCGTCTTGGTGTTGATGGACGTCATGCAGACCAGCAGGTACGTGGTGCAGTTGTACTTCCACACGGAACCGGTAAAACTGTTCGTGTGTTAGTATTTGCAAAGGGTACTAAGCTTGATGAAGCACAGGCAGCAGGTGCAGATTTCGTTGGTGGTGAGGAATTAATTCCAAAGATTCAGAACGAAGGCTGGTTAGATTTTGACGTAGTTGTTGCTACACCGGATATGATGGGTGTTGTTGGTCGTTTGGGTCGTGTACTTGGACCTAAGGGCTTAATGCCAAACCCAAAGGCTGGTACTGTAACTATGGATGTTACCAAGGCAATTGCTGATATTAAAGCTGGTAAAATCGAATACCGTTTAGACAAAGCAAATATTATTCACGTGCCAATTGGAAAAGCTTCTTTCTCTGAGGAGCAATTAGCGGACAACTTCCAGACGTTAATTGATGCAATTAACAAGGCTAAGCCTTCAGCAGCAAAAGGACAGTATTTAAGAAGTGTAACAATCGCTTCTACTATGGGTCCTGGTGTTAAGCTGAATGTTACAAAGCTTGCATAATTGAAATCATATAAGAGAGTATTAACCCCTCTGCATCATGCAGGGGGGTTAATTTTTTGTTGTGCTTTTATTAGAAGGGGAAAAAATACTTGTTTTTACTGTATAATTTACATATTATTCAAATTTCTGCAATTGCATATTTTCTATAACCTTGCTATAATAGATATCAGTGATAAAAGTATGTAAAATGGAACAAATATGTAGACAGAAGAGAATGGTTACAGTAGGAGGTTGTGGGTTATGAAGTTGAGTTTAAAGTTAACAATGCTTGCGGTGGTTCCCACCATAATGATTGTGGGGTTAACAATATTTTTGGTGGCAGGTCCATTAGGTTTAAGTACAAAGATGATAGCGCTTATATTGTTTTTAGCACTCATTCTTTTGGCAATATCAAATATACTTGTTGCTATGAGAATCAGTCATTCTATAACATCTAGTATTAATGCAGTAAAGCAGGTGGCAGCAGGTAATCTGAATGTAGAAATTGATGACCGGGCTACAGGCAGAAGCGATGAGATTGGTGTGCTGGCTCGTTCTCTGGCAGGGTTACGGGATGAATTGAAATATATGTTCCAGGATATTTCCGAGCATGCAACCTCTCTGTTGGAATCTGCAGAACAATTGAATGATACGGCACAGAAGAATCTGGTAACGGTAGATAGTGTGGAACGTGCGGTTGGTGAAATTGCAGATGGTGCTACTTCTCAGGCACAGGATGCACAAAATGCTTCCGAAAGCGTATACGCCATGGGAGAAATGATTGAAGAAACCACACGGGAAGTTGAGAACCTGAATACAACAGCCGGATATATGCGGCAGTCCAGTGAACAGGCAAGCCAGTCCTTGATGGAACTTCGCAATATCAATGATGAAGTAAAGGAAGCGATTGAACTGATTTATGAACAGACCAATCGTACCAATGTATCTTCCCAAAAGATTCGGGAGGCTACCCGGTTAATCAGCTCGATTGCAGAAGAAACGAATCTGTTATCCCTGAATGCAAGTATTGAGGCAGCCAGAGCCGGTGAACAGGGACGTTCCTTTGCTGTTGTTGCAAATCAGATTCAGAAGCTGGCAGATCAGTCTAATGCATCTACAGATGCAATCGATGATATTATTAATGAGTTGATTAATGATTCCAATGAAGCTGTTAAAACCATGGAAAAGGTTCGGGATATCATTAACAGTCAGAGTGAAAATGTATTAAATACAGAAGCCATTGTTGGTCAGGTTATGGATGGTATTGAAGACTCAATCCGGGGAATTGAAGCCATTGAAAGTCGTACAGTAGCATTAAATGAAGCAAGAAGTTCTATCATAGAAGTGGTGCAGGGACTTTCAGCAGTAGCGGAAGAAAATGCGGCTAGTACAGAAGAAACATCTGCTGCAACAGCGGAAGTTGCCAATAGCTTTAATGAAGTTACGGAATCAGCAGGACTGGTTAAGAATGTTGCTGATGAGATTGCAAATTCTATGAGTAATTTCCAGATATAATTAGAAAATGAAAAGGGATGTTTCGAATGCTTTCGAGTATTTCGGACATCTCTTTTTTTAGTGAAAAATGATTTGTGTATTTTGTGTAAAAAAAAGTCTATTTTAATTAAAAATCAACAAAGAAAATATCCAAAAACTTCCAAAAGAATGATTTTTGATTACATTTTACCATTTGTTTACAGTAATTTTGCAAAAAAAGGCGAAAAAAATGGAATATATTTTGTGAAAATGCATAAAAACCATTTTCAAAATAAAAATCAAGTGGTATAATGTGTTTATCATGCGTAAAGGGGTGACGACTTATGATTAAGAAGGAAATGATAGCAATGCTTCTGGCGGGCGGTCAGGGCAGTCGTTTAGGCGTTTTGACTTCCAGATTAGCCAAGCCTGCGGTTGCTTTCGGTGGTAAGTATAAAATCATTGATTTTCCACTCAGTAATTGCATTAACTCAGGAGTGGATACAGTGGGTGTACTTACACAATACCGTCCTCTTAGACTGAATCAGCATATTGGAATTGGTATGCCATGGGATTTAGACCGGAACATTGGCGGTGTAACTGTATTGCCACCATATGAAAAGAGTACAGACAGTTCTTGGTATACAGGAACGGCAAATGCCATTTACCAGAACTTGGAATTTATGGAATATTATAATCCTGATTATGTACTGATTCTCTCTGGTGATCACATTTACAAAATGGATTATGAGGTAATGTTAGATTATCACAAGGCAAGTAAGGCAGCAGTAACTTTGGCAACCTATGAAGTGCCGATGGAAGAAGCCAGCCGGTTTGGTGTTGTAATCACAGATGAGGAAGGATGCATTCAGGAATTTGAGGAAAAACCGGAACATCCGCGTAGTAATAAAGCATCTATGGGTATCTACATCTTCAACTGGAGTGTTTTGAAGAATGCCCTTCAGGTGATGAAGGATGTACCATCTTGTGATTTTGGTAAGCATATTATTCCATATTGCCATGAGCAGGGAGAGAGAATCTGTGCTTATGATTTCAAGGGATATTGGAAGGATGTTGGAACCTTAGGTTCTTATTGGGAAGCCAATATGGAATTGGTTGATATTATACCGGAATTCAATTTATATGAAGAATTCTGGAGAATTTATACAAAGAGTGATGCATTACCACCACAGTACATAGCAGATAATACCAAGGTGAGCAGATGTATTATTGGTGAGGGTACAGAGATTTATGGGGCAGTGGAACACTCCGTTATTGGTTCTGCGGTCACCATAGGTGAAGGTGCGGTAGTGAAAGACTCTATTATTATGAATGGAGCGGTCATTGGTAAAAACTGTGTGATCGAGAATGCAATTATCGCTGAGAATACAGTAATCGGCGATGGAGCAGTTTTAGGAGTTGGAGAATTTGCACCAAATGAATATAATTCGAAGGTTTATGCTTTTGATTTGGTTACCATTGGTGAGAAGTCTGTAATTCCTGCCAATGTCAAGATTGGAAAGAATACTGCTATATTTGGAGAGACGACTCTTGAGGATTACCCGAATGGCGAGCTGAAGAGTGGCGGAAGTTTGATAAAGGTAGGTGATTTGGCATGAGAGCAATCGGTATCATTTTAGCAGGTGGTAACAGCAATCGTATGGGTGGCTTATCTGCAAAGAGAGCTGTGGCAGCTATGCCTATGGCAGGCAGTTACCGGAGTATTGACTTTGCATTGAGCAATATGACAAATTCTCATATTCAGAAGGTTGCAGTATTTACCCAGTATAATTCCCGTTCATTAAATGAACATTTGAATTCTTCCAAGTGGTGGGATTTCGGTAGAAAGCAGGGTGGTCTGTATGTATTTACACCGACAATTACAACAACCAACAGCTATTGGTACAAGGGTACAGCAGATGCATTGTATCAGAATATCAGCTTTTTGAAGAACAGCCATGAACCATATGTAGTAATTGCATCTGGTGATGGAATTTACAAGTTAGACTATAATAAGGTATTGGAAGAACATATTCGTACCGGTGCAGATATTACCATCGTTTGCAAGGAAGTTAAACCGGAAGAAGATGATATCAGCCGCTTTGGTGTGGTTACATTAAGTGATGACGGCTGGGTGAAGAACTTTGAAGAAAAACCTTTGGTAGCACAAAGTAATCTGGCATCCATTGGTGTTTATGTCATTCGAAGAAGACAGCTGATTGAACTTCTGGAGAATTGTGCAAAGGAAGGCAGAAGTGACTTTGTTAAGGACATTCTGATTCGGTACAAAGATGTTAAGAAGATTCATGGATTTGTATTAGATTCCTTTTGGAGAAATATTGGCAGCGTAGAGTCTTACTTTAAGACAAATATGGAATTCCTGAATAAGGATATTCGGGATTATTTCTTCCGGACACATCCGGATGTATACTCTAAGGTTGAGGATTTACCGCCGGCAAAATATAATGGGGATGCAGTAGTTAAGAACAGCTTAGTAGCAAGTGGATGTATCATTAACGGTACAGTAGAGAATTCTGTCTTATTTAAGAAGGTTTATGTGGGCAACAATTGTGTAATTAAGAATTCAATTATTTTGAATGATGTACATATTGGGGATAATTCTTATATTGAGAACTGTATCGTAGAGAGCAGAGACACGTTGCGTGCAAACACAGAATACATTGGTGAACCGGATAAGATAAAGGTAGTAGTAGAAAAGAATTTTAGATATGCACTTTAGAATCTGGCTGGCAATGACGGATAAGTAGTAATCAAGTATTTGGGCTTGAATTACAGAACATAGGGGGTTTAGCAAATGAAGATTACAGACGTAAGGGTACGGAAGGTTACAAAAGAAGGCAAAATGAAAGCGGTAGTTTCTATTACTATTGATGATGAATTTGTTGTACATGATATTAAAGTCATTGAAGGTGAGAAGGGATTATTTATCGCTATGCCAAGCCGGAAGGCAGTAGATGGGGAATATCGGGATATTGCACATCCGATTAATTCTACAACAAGAGACCGTATTCAGAATCTGATTCTGGATGCTTACGAAAAAGCATTAGCAGAAGCAGATGATTTAACGGAATAGTTGTCATAATAAGCACTAAGAAGACGCAGACATTGGAATGGGTTACCCGATGCTGCGTCTTTTTTTGTAGCAAAAGTCCGACAAGCGGCATTATATTTGCGCAGGATGTTTGTTGTTTCCTAAAATTTTTCTTAATTTCTACATTTTCAGTTGCGGTTTTGAATCGGATGTTTATAATGATATCAGACAGTTTTATCGTTTTTGTAAATAAGAATACATAAGCAGGAGGAAGTTAAAATGCCAAAATTCAGTGTAAAAAAGCCATACACCGTATTAGTAGGTATAATTGCATTACTGGTATTTGGATTTGTTACATTTACCCGTTTGTCCACGGATTTGTTACCGGAAATGGAATTACCATATGTGGTAGTTGTTACAACCTATCCGGGTGCTGCACCGGAGCGTGTAGAAAATCAAGTAACAGAAGTGTTGGAATCCAGTTTGGGAACCATTAATGGAGTGGAGAATATAACCAGCACATCCAGTGAAAATTTCAGTATGGTAATGTTGGAGTTTTCGGAAGGAACCAACATGGATAGTGCAATGGTTGATTTATCAACTGCCATTGACCAATTGACACTGCCGGAGAATTGTGGCACACCGATGCTTTTGGAAGTGTCCATGGATATGATGCCTACCATGGAGGTAACCGTTGATTATGATGACATGGATATCTATGAATTAAGTGCATTTGCTGAAGATACACTGATTCCATATCTGGAACGACAGACAGGTGTTGCCAGCGTAGATGGCATGGGATTAGTGGATGAGATGGTTGAGATCCGGCTGGATAAAGATAAGATAGATGGCTTAAATGATGAATTGGCGGCATATGTAGATGATTCTCTGGCAGATGCAAAAGAGCAGTTGGATACTGCCAATGCAGAATTAAATGATGCACAGAATCAGTTAGATGATAGTAAAAAGGCGTTGGAAGAACAGCAGGATGAAACCATATCCCAGTTGGCACAGACCAGTCAGCTGCTGGATGAGGCTATGGCGACCCGGGCGGCATATAGTGCACAGGTAACCAGCTTGCAGGCAAGCAAAGCAGCTCTACAGGCAGAGCAAAAAGCATATGAAGATGCAAAGATTGAAGATACATATGCCCAGTTAAATGCCATGTTTACAGGACTCCATACTGCTGCAGAAAGTATGGGGCAAGGAGATGCAGTTCCTACAGATATAGTAGATGCGTATGAACATCCGGAAAAACTGACGGCTATGGTTCAGGTAGCAGAGATGTTGAAGAATATACCGGGCTCCGGCATTACTGAAGAACAGGTTGCTACATTGAAGGGTCTGACAGCAGACGGCTTAAAACAGGTGGATACAGCATATAAGCGGATTCCGGAAGTTGCAGATGCACTGGCTAATATTGAAATTGAAATAGCAGCAGCACAGGCAGTACTGGATAATGTAAATACTCAGACACAGGAAGCAGCCAATAATTATACCAAGGTAGAAGAAGGCAAGATATCAGCTGCGGCCGGCTTTGGTTCAGCAAGTGCTCAACTGGAAGCAGCACAAACAGCATTGAATGACGGAAAAGAAGAAGTTAAGAATGCCAAAGAGTCATATGAATCGGCCAAGGAGACAGCATTAAAAAATGCAAATCTGGATGCGTTATTAAGTCTGGATACATTATCTAAACTGATTTATGCACAGAACTTTGCCATGCCTGCCGGTTATATTTATGAAGGTGAGAATCAATATCTGTTAAAGGTAGGGGATGAATTTGACAGCGTTGTAGATTTGAAACATGCGCTGCTATGTGATATCGATGGTGTTGGAGAAATCCGGGTGGAAGATGTAGCTACCGTAACAATGATTGATAATTCGGGTGTCAGCTATGCAAAGGTAAATGGAAATGAAGCGGTTATTCTGGCCATTTATAAGGCAAGTACAGCCGGTACAGCAAGTGTATCCGATGAATGTAATGAAGCATTGGAAGAATTGTCAGAAAAGTATCCGGATTTACATGTGCTGAATCTGATGGATCAGGGTGAATATATTGATATAATTATCAAATCTGTTTTGTCTAACCTTATTTTTGGTGCCATACTGGCAATTATTGTGTTAGCGTTGTTCTTAAAGGATGTGAAACCAACCATTGTAGTTGCGTTCAGCATTCCGTTAAGTGTTTTATTTGCTATGGTACTTATGTATTTTAGCGGAATGACTATGAATATTATTTCTCTTTCCGGTCTGGCACTGGGTATTGGTATGTTGGTAGATAATTCTATCGTAGTAATTGAGAATATTTACCGTTTGAGAAATAAAGGAATTCCTTCGGCAAGAGCTGCTGTATTAGGTGCAAACCAGGTGGCAGGTGCTATTATTGCATCAACAGTAACCACAATCTGTGTATTCCTGCCGATGGTATTTGCAGGTGGTATAGCCAAACAATTACTGCCGGATATGGCTTGGACCATTGGATTTAGTTTGGTTGCCAGTCTGATTGTGGCATTGACTGTAGTACCAAGTATGAGTGCGACTGTCTTACGAAATACAAAGCCAAGGTCCCATCGTTGGTTTGATGTATTAATCCGGGGATATGAAAAGGCACTTCGGTTCTGCTTAAAGAGAAAATGGCTTCCGATTGCGATAGCAGTAGTATTACTGGCAGGAAGTGTATATCAGTCATTCCGTACCGGACTGGTATTGTTGCCGACTATGGGTAGTAACCAGATGTCAGTATCGATTGTGACCAATAGTGAGAATACGGATGAAGAGAATTATGCATTGGCAGACGAAGCAATGGAGCGTTTGATGGCAATTGATGGAGTTGAAACCGTAGGAGCCATGACAGAAAGCTCTATGGGGCTGATGAGTACGTCGGATGCCACCAATGGATTCTATTTCTATATTATTGTTTCTGACCAGGCAGCTAAGAATAATGCTGCAATGGGAAAGAAGATGGAAGAGGCCTTAGCAGATATGGATTTAGAAGAGGTTAATGTAACTCTGTCTAATATGGATATGTCTGGTTTGATGGGCAGTGGTATGCAAATTGATATTTATGGTTCGGATATAGATACCATGCTGGCGGTTTCAGAGGATGTTATGGATATGCTGGAAGAAGTTGGCGGCATGGAGGAAATTTCCAATGGACAGGAAGAGGGCGACCAACAGATTAAGATTGTGGTAAACAAAGACAAAGCCATGAAGTACAATCTGACGGTTGCACAGATATTCAGTGAATTAATGTCTTCCTTAACTACAGAAGATACAGCTACTACCTTGACGGTAGATGGGAAAGATTACGAAGTTGTAATTGTAGATGAAACCAATACCGTCAACAAAGATAATCTGATGGATTATGAATTCGAAATTGAAACCACAGATGAAGATGGTAATCAGATAACAGAAACCCATAAGCTTCGTGAGTTTGCTGAGCTAGAAGAGAGCAAGGGTGTAGCTTCCATTAATCGTGAAAATCAGCAACGGTATATGTCTGTAACTGCTGTTACCATGGATGGTTACAATACGACATTACTGGCTAGGGATGTACAGGATAAGTTAGATAACTATGAAGCACCTGAGGGTATTACCATCGAGATTGCAGGTGAAAGTGAAAGTGTTAATGAAGCATTACAGGATATGTTGCTCATGATTTTACTTGCAATTATATTGATTTATCTGGTTATGGTGGCACAGTTCCAGAATCTGGTATCTCCATTCATTGTATTGCTGACTATTCCATTGGCATTTACGGGAGGATTTTTGGCACTCCTGATTAGTGGACAGGAGATTTCCATTATATGCTTAATGGGCTTCCTGGTACTGGCAGGTGTTATTGTAAATAACGGTATCGTGTTTGTGGATTATGTAAATCAGTTGCGTCTGGGTGGTATGGAAAAGAAAGAGGCGCTGGTGGAAACCGGAAAGACCCGTATGCGTCCAATCCTTATGACTGCATTAACAACCATTCTGGCAATGTCTACCATGGCATTTAGTAATGATATGGCTTCGGCAATGGGCAAGGGTATGGCAATTGTAGTGATTGGCGGTCTTACCTATGGTACATTAATGACCCTGTTTATCGTGCCGGTATTCTATGATATCATCTATCGGAAGAAAGAAATGAAGAAGGTAGATATCGGTGATGAAGATACCTTGAAGGAGGACGAACTGCTGTTGGCAGAAGGTATTAACGATATTGGAGGAGATACAAATGCCGAGTGAGAAAGAAAAAATGCTTCGGGGAAAGATTTATGACCCTTCCGACCGGGAACTGGCAGACCTTCGGGCTAAAGCACACCGGCTTTCCAAACAGTATAATGATACCTATGAGGAAGAAGAAGCAAAGCGACAGGAACTGATGCATCAGCTTCTGCCGTATCATGGGGATGGATGTTATTTACAAGGACCGGTTTATGTTGATTATGGAGAATTTACGGTTTTAGGAAAGAGTGTATATGCCAACTTTAATTTCACCATACTGGATACCTGCCCGATAAAGATAGGAGATAATGTATACTTTGGACCGAATTGTACCTTGGCAACGCCAATGCATCCCATGCTTGGAAAGGAACGTCTTTTTAAAAAGAAACCGGATGGAACGCTATATGATGATGAATATGGCAAACCAATTACCATTGGCAACGACTGCTGGGTTGCAAGTAATGTAGTTATTTGCGGTGGAGTAGAAATTGGCGAAAACTGTGTGATTGGTGCCGGGAGTGTTGTAACAAAGAGCATTCCAGCCAATTCCTTTGCTGCGGGAAATCCATGCAAGGTAATCCGCCAGTTGACGGAGCAGGACAGTATACGGCTTCGGAAAGAGTTGTTTGTATAGGATGAAACAAAATGTAATTGGTAAAGCCTTAAATAATGTTTTGATGGAAAGAGGAGGAGAACGAAATGAAGAAAAAAATTGTGTTAGCATTGGTTACAGTCGCAACAACTCTTTCATTAACCAGTTGCGAACGTATTAATCAGGCGGTTCTTGAGGAGGAGCCTTCGTCGCTTGTAGTAGAGGAAAATTCGGTAGAAGACAGTGTAGTTGATATCAAAACTCCCGATGGCTCTTCAGAAGACAATTCTGAAGATACTTCGATGGAAGGTGAGATTACAGAGGGTGAGTATACACCTGAACAAATTTCTGCAGCACTTCCGACAGACGATGTGAAGATGACCATTGAACTGGCAGGAAATATATATGTCAGTGTAGTCAACAGACCTGATATGATGATGACAACGACGGTACAAGGAATTACATCTGAAGTATATTTTGTAGAAGGTGTGGTTTATACACATACCAATGCAATGGGAATGGATATGTGGATGAAGATTCCAAATGAAGACGAAAGCTATATTACAGAGCAGAACCCTACAGCAAATGTTGGCATTATTCCGGAAAGTATTACGAATATTGAAGTATTGGAAACCATTTCAGAAGACGGTTTGACTCTTGATGTTGTAAAAGTAACAACCGAAACAGAAGAAGAACCTATGGAAACTACGCTTTATATTAATACAGAAACCGGTTATGTTTATAAGATGATTACAGATACCAATATTGGAGAAGGCTGTGTATACGTAGAACCCAATGCAACCTTTACATTACCTGTAGAAGCTGCAAACGCAAAAGAGATTTCAATTCCGCAGACAGAACAGTAAGTAATCATTAATAAATAGGAAATGAGACAGGGTTTGGTATAACACCAAACCCTTAAATAATATTTAGTCTATTTTGTATGCTTCCGGATAAGGGATTCTGTGCTCATCCGGGAGATGTCGCATGTAGTTTCGATAGAGCGGGTAATTGATTCAAGATAGGATATGGACACAGATACATAGGAGTTATCAGGGAATTGATAAGCCCCACTAAATGGTAACATCCTTTTGAAAAAAATGTTGAAAGCGTAAAACCTTCTTGCAGAATAGGGAAAATCGTGCATAATAAAAGAAGAAGAAATGAAAGAATGAGAACGTGTTTGAACAATAAAGAAGAATGGAGAGGGCAGATAATGAGTAAGTTAAAAGCAGTAATTTTGGCAGCAGGTAAAGGAACAAGAATGAAATCGGATTTACCAAAGGTATTACATGAAATAGACGGAAAGACTATGGTAGAATATGTGATAGATGCGGCAAAAGAAGCCGGAGCAGAAGATATCTGCCTGGTAGTAGGGCATAAGGCAGATATGGTAAAGGAACGGGTTGGAGATGGTGTAACCTATGTGCTTCAGGAGGAACAGCTTGGTACGGGACATGCCGTAAGATGTGCTGCGGATTTTATCGGAACCGATGGAGATACTATGATTCTCTGCGGTGATACACCTATCATCACAGGAAGAACCTTACAGGAATTACTGGCATATCACAAGCTGTATGAATTAAAGGTAACTGTACTGTCTACCATATTAGAAGATGCAACCGGATATGGAAGAATTGTTCGGGATGCCGATGGTAATTTCCTAAAAATCGTAGAACAGAAGGATGCGACTCCGGAGGAACAGGCAATTCGGGAAATTAATTCCGGTATGTATGTATTTCAATCAGCGGCTTTATCAGATAGTTTGAAAAAGATTACAAACAATAATGCACAGAAGGAATATTATCTCACTGATACCATTGAGATTCTTCATAATGAGAATGCAGGAAGCAATGGTATTGTAGTTGGAGCGATGGCAACGGAACGGGCAGACGAAACCAGAGGTGTGAATACAGTGGAACAGCTGGCAGAGGCAGCGGAGATTCTGAGACAGCGCAGAGCATAGACAGGTGTAAAGTCAAATATGGAAAAACGGCATCAGGACTCCGTTACCTGCGGTGATATCTCATGCCAAGAGAGGAAGTCTTCATATGAAAATAATAGCAGGTCTTGGAAATCCAACCAGGGAATACGAAGGAACCCGGCATAATATTGGATTTTCAGTGATAGATAAACTGGCAGAACAATATAATATCAGTATGACAGAAAAGAAGCATAAGGCAATTTGCGGTAAAGGTATCATCGAAGGAGAGAAGGTAGTGCTTTTAAAACCTCAAACCTATATGAACCTGAGTGGAGAAAGTATTGGAGAAGCAGTAAATTACTATAAAGTGGACCCGGAAGAAGATTTAATCGTTATTTATGATGATATTGATTTAGATGTGGGACGGCTTAGAATCCGGGAAAAAGGAAGTGCCGGTGGACATAATGGCATGAAAAATATTATTGCCCATTTAGGAACAGAGGTATTTCCACGAATCCGAGTTGGTGTAGGTGCAAAACCAAAGGGTTGGGATTTGGCAGACTATGTCTTAGGGCGATTTCCGAAAGAAGAGTTAGAAGATATAGAAGCAGCCGGATTGGATGCATGTCAGGCAGTTGCACTGATTATATCTCAGGATGTAAAGGCTGCCATGAATCAGATGAATGTGAAGAAAAAATAGTGGAAGGTAACAGCATGGAAGCAATTTTAGCACCGGTACGGGAAAGCAAACCGTATCAGGCGATTTTGCAGGCAATGAACCAGAGCGGCTTTACAGCGGTATCAGGACTTAGTGATACCGCCTTTAGTTGTGCTGTTCACTGTCTGAGTGCCAATGCCCCATACCGGTTAATTGTAACCTATGGTGAGCAGCGGGCAAGACAATTAGAAGAAAACTATCGGTTCTTTGACCGTAGGGTATTCGTATATCCGGCAAAGGATGTATTGTTCTACAGTGCAGATGTACATGGAAATGCAATTGTGCGTCAGCGTCTGGAGATATTAAAACGGGTAGTGGAAGGACAGGAGAGCACTATTATTTTACCCATAGAAGTTCTGATGGAACGACTTCCGGAACTGTCTCAAATAGAGAAAAACCGATATCGGATACAAGTGGGTGACAGTATCCATATTCAGGAGTTTCATCAGAGAATGACTGCGCTGGGATATGAAAAACGGGATTGGGTAGATGGTGCCGGGCAGTATGCTGTCCGGGGTGGTATTTTAGATGTATTTCCATTAACCGAAGATTGCCCATACCGGATAGAACTATGGGGAGATGAAGTGGATTCTATCCGAAGCTTTGACGTGGAAAGCCAGCGTTCTATGGAAGAGCTTCAGGACTTAATGATTTATCCGGCAACCGAGGTGGTTCTGACTGAGGAACGGATTGCTCGGGGATTGAAAAAAATCGAGGCGGAGCATCAGAAATGTGCCAAGGCGTTAAAGGAAGCTTTTCAGACAGAGGCTTATGCCAGACTGAATCGAACGGTGGATGCCTTACGGGAGGAACTGACAGAACTGCATGATGCCATAGGGATTGATGGATATATCACATATTTTTATGATAAGTTGGTTTCTATTCTGGATTATTTTCCGGAAGGAACCCGGGTGTTTGTAGATGAACCGAAACGAGTAGAAGAAAGTGCCAAAGCGTACCAGTTGGAATTTCAGGAAAATATGAAAAGCCGGTTAGAAGGTGGTTATATCCTGCCGGGACAGGCGGAAATTCTGTTAGATATGCCGACGGTTATGCATAATCTGGAACAGCGTTCTGCTGTGCTTTGTACCGCATTGATTCAGCAGATGGAGGAATGGGGAGTCTGCCGGGAGAACCACTGGGAATCAAAACTTGTGCAGTCCTATAATAATCATTTTGATTTGCTGGTAAAGAATGTGACAGCGTGGAAAAAGAAAGGATACCGGACAGTGATTGTCTGTACCTCTCCTACCCGGGCAAAACGGATTGCGGCGGAATTTGAAGATTATGATATCGTCTGTTTTTATAGTGATGATTTGAACCGGGAACTGAAAGCTTCAGAAGTGATGGTAGCAGCCGGAAGACTGACAAAGGGATTTGAATTTCCGGAGCAGAAGCTGGTGGTTGTCAGCGAAGGTGACATTTTCCAAATGAGTGAACGCACCCGTAAGAAACGGCTAAAGCCGAAGTACAGCGGAGAACGGATTCACAGTTTTTCTGATATTTCTGTAGGAGATTATGTGGTTCATGAGAATCATGGCATTGGTATTTATCGGGGAATTGAGAAAATAGAGGTGGATAAAGTCGCCAAAGACTATATTACCATTGAATATAAGGATAACAGTAAATTATACATTCTGGCTTCCCAACTGGACCTGATACAGAAGTTTTCCGGTAAAGAGGGTGCCAGACCAAAACTGGATAAACTTGGAGGAACTGCATGGCAGACCACGAAGAACCGGGTAAAAGGACATGTGGCAGGCATCGCAAAGGAACTGGTAGATCTGTATGCAATCCGGCAGGAAAAGGAAGGGTATGCTTATTCTCCGGATACCATTTGGCAAAAAGAGTTTGAAGAAGCTTTTCCTTATGAAGAGACAGAAGACCAGTTACGGGCGATTGAAGAAACAAAGCAGGATATGGAAAGTCATCGGATTATGGACCGATTGATTTGTGGTGATGTGGGATATGGAAAAACAGAAATTGCCATTCGGGCGGCGTTTAAGGCAGTACAGGATGGAAAGCAAGTGGTATATCTGGTGCCAACCACCATATTGGCTCAGCAGCATTTTGCCACCTTCACAGAACGGATGAAAAATTATCCTGTCACCATAAAGATGCTATCCCGTTTCTGCACGGCAACGGAACAGAAGAAGATTCTGGAAGGTTTGAAAAACGGAATGGTAGATATTGTAATTGGAACCCATCGGCTGTTTTCCAAGGATGTTGTCTATAAGAATCTGGGACTGTTGATTATTGATGAAGAGCAGCGGTTTGGGGTTGCACACAAGGAAAAGATCAAGCAGATGAAAAAGGATATTGATGTTCTGACGTTAACGGCTACCCCTATTCCAAGAACGTTGCATATGAGTCTAATTGGTATCCGCAGTATGAGCCTGTTAGAGGAACCGCCGATTGACCGTCAGGCAATCCAGACCTATGTGCTGGAGTATAATCCGGAGCTGGTACGGGAAGCAATCAACCGGGAACTGGCACGGGGAGGACAGGTCTACTATGTATATAACCGTGTTAATGATATTGATTTGGTAACTATGCAGCTTCAGGAGCTTCTGCCCGAAGCCCGGATTGCCTTCGCACATGGACAGATGAAAGAACGGGAACTGGAAACGATTATGTACCAGTTTATTAATGGTGATATTGATGTGCTGGTAACCACTACCATTATTGAAACAGGATTGGACATCTCGAATGTAAACACAATGATTATTCAGGATGCAGATAATTTCGGACTGTCTCAGCTGTATCAGCTTCGGGGGCGGGTAGGACGTTCCAATCGGCGAGCATCGGCATTTCTTATGTATCGTCGGGATAAGATGCTGAAGGAAACAGCAGAAAAGCGGTTACAGGCAATTCGGGAATTTACGGATTTGGGCTCCGGTTATCGAATCGCTCTTCGGGATTTGGAGATTCGGGGAGCCGGTAACCTGTTAGGAGAAGACCAGTCCGGACATATGGAAGCAGTGGGCTATGACCTGTATTGTAAAATGTTGAACGATGCCATCCGGGAACAAAAAGGTGAATTGGTAGAAGAAACCTTTGAAACCACTATTGAACTACCAATGGATGCCTATATTCCGGCAACCTATGTAAAGAATGAATTCACGAAACTGGAACTCTATAAGCGGATTGCTTCTATTACTTCTACAGAGGAAATGGAAGATATGCAGGATGAGTTGACAGACCGGTTTGGAGACATGCCGACGCCTGTAGAGAATTTGCTGGAAGTAGCATTGTTAAAAGCAAAAGCACATGATGCATATATTGCAGAAATTGCAGAAAAGGGTAATGAAATGCATTTTGTGATGTATCCGAAAGCAAAGGTGGATACCGGACGGATTGATGATTTTATGAAACAGTATCGTGGCAAAATGCGGATGAGTGTAACCAAGGCACCGGCATTCATTTTGAAGATACAGCCTATGAATAAAAAGGAGTGTTTGAATTGTGTCGAAAGTGTGATAAATGACATTCATCTATTGATAGACCGTTAGAAATATACTACAATAGGACCATAAGTGTTCATTTTTATACAATTAAGAAACAAAAAGAAACACCAGAAAAGGAGCAATATAAAATGAAAAAAGCAAAACATTTTTCTGCTGTAGTAGCAATTGTTCTATCAATGGCATTACTACTGGCAGGATGTAAGTCATCCAATAAACCATCCGGCGTTGCACAGGCTGCCAGCGGAGGAAAAGACCCTTCTGAGGTATTGGTTTTGTCTGTAGGCGGAGATGAAATATATTTAAATGAAGTGAATTATTATGCACTTTCTTTACTGTCAGGTATGAGTGTACCTGAGGGAACAGATATGAGTCAGTATTACAGTGAGAGTTATCCAACCATGGATGATGCATTTAAGGCACAGCTTCTGGTACAGATGCGGCAGTCTAAGATTTTGTATTTGAAGGCACAGGAGGAAGGAATTACGCTGACAGAAGAAGAACAGAAAGAAATGGAAGGTCTGATTGATGAGTTCATTGCAAGCTACGACCGGGATAAAATGGAAAAATTCGGAATCGACCGGGAAGTGCTGACTGACATTTATACTCAGATTGGTATGATTCGAAAACTGGAACAGACCGTAACAGAAGAGATTGAAGTAGAAAATCAGTCCTATGGTACATTTGAGAATCTTGTATTTTTAAAGGTGAAGCTGGATGAATCGGGAAATGCTCTTCTGGATGAAGAAGGAAACTATGTATACTTATCAGAAGAAGAGCAGGCAGAACAAAAAGCATTAGCAGAAGAGGCGTTAGCACGTGTACAAGCCGGGGAAGATGTGGAGACATTGATTGAGGAGTATGATTTAACGGCAACTTCCGGCACCATGCATGCAACAACGGATAGTATGAAGACAACCTATCAGTTGGAGGATGGAGAAGTCAGCGAAGTTATGGAAAGCGATTTTGGATATACCATCGTAAAAATCACAAAGCTGGAAGACGATGAGTATACAGAGATGGTAAATGAATACAATTCCAGCTCTGTTATACAGGAAGCAATTAAGGAACAGGAAAGTGTCTGGTTTGATGCATTTCCTGTTACGGATGAAGATGTGGTAGGAGATGTATGGGAAGCATTTACATTCCAAGATTTTTTATAAACGAATGCAGAATGAAATCCCATTCTGAGACTTGCAGGATTGGGTCATGAAAGAAATGGAAACATGGAGGAAGTATATGCAACGAATTAGAAAATGGGGGCAGGTTCTTCTGCTGGCAGGTGTACTGGCGTTAGCTGGCTGCAAGCCGGATTTGGCAACGGAAGCTACAGATAAGGTAGAGGTATTTACGATTGGAAAAGAACCTGTATATCTGAACGAAGTATGGATTTATGCCAAGACGATTCAGCAAGAGTATGAAAAGAATTATGGAACCGGAATCTGGACCGTTGAACTCCAAAATGAAGACGGAGAGACACAAACCGTAGAAACCATTACCAAAGAAGATATTATAGAAGAAATTCTGCAGGTAAAGGTGTTAGTTCATAAGGCAGATTCTTTTGGTGTGGCTTTGACAGAGGATGAGAAAACCCAGATTCAGCAACAGGCAGAAGCATTTATAAGCGGATTGACGGATGCTGATATCGCTGACACAGGAGTGACACAGGAACTGGTTCTTCAGGTTTATGAAGAAAATACAATAGCGGAAAAAGTGTATGACCGTATTATGCAGGAGGGAAATGTAGAAGTATCGGACGAACAGTGTCGGCAGACAAAGGTATATGATTTATATTTTCCTACGTATCTGGAACAGGGAGAAGGCAATTTTGTAGCCTTATCGGAGGAAGAAAAGCAGACCCAGTATAATACGGCAAAAGAAGCATTGGATAGAATAGAAGATGAAGAAGATTCCTTAAATATCGAAACTGCAGCATACGAATATGGTTGTACCAATTCGGATTTTTATACCATGTCCTACAATGATTATGTAGCACAGTATGGACAGGAACTGGCGGACCAGATATATGGCATGGCAGACGGTGATGTTCTGGGAGTGGTGGAAAGTGAGTATGGCTATCATATTTTTCAGATGATTGCTTTGACAGATGCAGAAGCTACCCTGGATAAGAAGAATGAAATGGAAACGGAATTGAAAAAGGAATATTTTGCACAGGTTTATGAAGAGTATTTGAAAGAACTGGATGCATCCTGGAAATTCTCAAAGAATGTAGATGAAGATGCATGGAATTTAATTCGGTTTGCACCGGAGACGGTAGAAGAGTAATGGTTGGACCACAGAGATACTGGCAAGAAGGAGACTAACTATTAGAAGTCAATAATTTTTTGAAAAAAGTTTTAACTAAAAA
>CAMEWU010000004.1 GCA_945946715.1 uncultured Clostridium sp.
GATCAAAATGATAAGACAGATAAGCTGGAGGTTATACATAAACTGGGTGATTATGAAAAAGCCGGTGTTGTAATTGGAAAATTGGAAGATGCACTGCTTGATACTGTGGATTTAATGGTAATTAGTCCGGGGATTTCTGTAGAGGCAAAATTTACAGAGGATTTTAGAAAGAGGAATATTCCAATTTGGAGTGAAATTGAATTGGCATATCAGATGTCGAAAGGTAGTATTGCTGCAATTACCGGCACAAATGGTAAAACCACGACGACTGCTTTGGTGGGCGAGATATGTAAGGCATATTCTACAGATACATTTACAGTGGGTAACATTGGAATACCTTTTACCCAGATTGTAGATCAGACAACAGAAGATAGCATGATTGTTGCAGAAATCAGCAGTTTTCAGTTGGAAACCATTGTTGAATTTCAACCGAAAGTCAGTGCTGTGTTGAATGTAACACCGGATCATTTGGATCGACATCATACCTTTGAGTGTTATCGGGATACCAAACAAAAAATAGCTATGAATCAGACAAAGGACCAAATTTGTGTGCTGAATTATGATGATGAAAATACTCGGAATATGGGGACATTAGTGCCGGCAAAACCAGTGTATTTCAGTCGCCTGGTTGATTTGGAACAAGGAGTTTGCCTGGAACAACAACAGATTGTGATTCGGACAGATAAGGAGCGCATACCGGTTCTACGGCTTGATGAAATGAAACTATTAGGAAATCATAATGTAGAAAACTATATGGCAGCCATAGCTATTGCGTATTACATGGGTATTCCGGTTGAAGTGATACGGAAGGTCTGTATGGAATTTAAAGGAGTAGAACATCGGATTGAGTTTGTTAAGACAGTCAAGGATGTAAATTATTATAATGATTCAAAAGGAACAAATCCGGATGCTGCCATAAAAGGAATACAGGCCATGAATCGACCAACATTGCTGATTGGCGGCGGTTATGATAAAAAGGTTCCATTTGATGATTGGATTGAAAGTTTTGATGGAAAAGTTCGTTATTTGGTTCTGATAGGACAGACGGCAGAAATCATTGCCGAGACAGCCCGGAAACATGGATTTAATCAAATTATATTTGAAGAAAATCTGGAGGCGGCTGTAAAAACCTGTTATAGATTGGCAAATCCGGGAGATGCAGTGTTATTATCTCCTGCATGTGCAAGCTGGGGACAGTTTGATAATTATGAGCAAAGAGGCGATTTGTTTAAGACATATGTGCGAAATCTGCCGGAAATATAAAATAGAGCAGTCTTGCTTTGGGAATAAATGTTGAAGGAGTATCGTCATGAGAGAAGACAGACAGGAAAATCAAAATCAGCCGAGACGGAAACGGATACGGTTTTGGAATCCGGGTGAATATTTCGACTATTCACTGTTATTTATTGTGCTGTTTTTGGTTGGATTTGGATTGGTAATGATATATAGTACCAGTTCCTATACAGCAGCTCTGGATTATGGCGATTCGGCACACTTTTTTAAGCGTCAGGCGGCGTATTCCGTACTGGGGATTGCATCCATGCTGTTTATTTCAAAAATTGATTATCATTTTTTGAAACGAGTAACAGTAATAGCATTTCTGGGTATTGGAATCATGACATTGGCGGTATTAATTGTAGGAAGTGCCGGAGGCGGTTCAACCCGGTGGTTGGAAATTGGTCCGTTACGGTTTCAGCCTTCTGAGTTGGCGAAGATGGCAATTATTCTATATGTAGCTTATGCAACCACCGTACAAGTCTGGAAATTAAATGATTGGAAGGTTCTGGTGAAAATTATGCTACCGCCAATTATTCTGACTGGATTTATTGCTATTGAAAATTTAAGTACTGCTATTATTTGCGGTGTAATAGTTGTAGCAATTCTATTTGTGGCAAGCCCCAAATATTCACATTTTATCTTTATTGCAGGATTAGGAATTATAGGTGGAGGATTGTTTCTTCTGACAGCAGGATACCGGGTAGACCGAATTGATGCCTGGCTCAATCTGGAAACTCATCCGAAGGGATATCAGACATTGCAGGCTTTGTATGCCATTGGTTCAGGTGGTATCTGGGGAAAAGGTCTGGGACAGAGTATACAGAAGATGGATTTTATTCCGGAAGCACATAATGATATGATTTTTTCTGTTATTTGCGAAGAACTTGGAATTGTTGGAGGCATTTGCCTGATTCTATTATTTATTATTCTAATATGGAGATTAATGCTGATTGTAATGAATGCCAGGGATTTATATGGTGCACTGCTGGTAGTAGGCGTATTAGCCCACGTATCCGTACAGGTTCTGATTAATATTGCAGTGGTAACCAATACCATGCCAAATACCGGTATACCGCTTCCATTTATCAGTTATGGTGGTACTTCACTGGTATTCCTGTTGGTGGAGATGGGCATCGTTCTTTCTGTAGCAAGGCAGATTAAAATTCGCAAATAGAGAATGGAATAAGGTGATGTTGTGAGCAAGAAGATACAAAATGAACAACAAACCGGGAAAAAGTCAAAAAAAGGCTGGATTATTGCTGGCATCCTTATGGTTTTACTATTTACAGGTGGAGTAGTTGTTCTAACGCAATTCAATATTGAAACCATTCAGGTAACAGGAAATGTTCATTATACAGATGATGAAATTATACAGATGGTAGTAGGAGATGGTTATGGAAAGAATACATTAGTTCTTTTCTTAAAGTATAAGCTTCAACCTATGGAAGAGATTCCATTTATAGAGAAAATAGATGTGGAATACATTTCCAATCATGTTATTACCATAACGGTATATGAAAAGGCATTAGCCGGATGTGTTCAGTTTATGAATGAGTACATGTACTTTGATAAAGATGGTATTGTTTTGGAAAGTTCCAGCGAAAAAATGTCAGATATTCCCTGCATTACAGGCATACGGTTTGATACTATGGTCATGTATGAACCATTACCGATAGAAGATAAAGATTTCTTTCGTACGGTATTGAGTCTGACTCAGTTGCTGCAGAAATACGATTTGCAGATAGATGATATCCGTTTTACCTCTCAGAATGAAATTATATTATATTATAAAGACATTCGCATTCTTCTTGGTGATGGAAGTAATATAGAGGAACAGATTAGCGAATTAGGTAATATATTGCAGAGTATTGAAGGAAAAAGCGGAACATTGTATATGAAAGATTATACAATTGAAAAAGGAGATGTAATTTTTCGTGAAAATGATTAACTTTCAGTTGAAATTTTGGTAAAAAAATTATATTATAAAGAGTAGGTATATATGTCTTTTGACAAATATGAAGGATATGAATTAATTTTAAGGAGGATATAGCTGTGATCGAAATCGAATCCAAAGAAGAGAGAACACCTGCTAAGATTTTGGTAATCGGTGTAGGGGGCGCAGGTAACAATGCGGTCAACAGAATGATAGATGAGAATGTGGAAGGTGTAGAGTTGGTAGCAGTTAATACGGACAAGCAGGCTTTAGCCTTAAACAAAGCAACAACAAAGGTACAGATTGGCGAGAAACTGACAAAAGGGTTAGGCGCAGGTGCAAAGCCGGAAGTTGGTGCACAGGCAGTAGAAGAAAATCGGGAAGAAATTGTTGATTTGATGAAAGATGCCAATATGGTATTCGTTACTTGTGGTATGGGTGGCGGTACCGGTACAGGTGCAGCACCAAAAATTGCGGAAATGGCTAAAAATCTGGGAATTCTTACGGTTGGTGTTGTTACCAAACCATTTAAGTTTGAAGGAAAGCCAAGAATGAATAATGCACTTACAGGTATTGATGAATTGCGACAGAATGTAGATACACTGATTGTAATCCCAAATGATAAGTTGCTTCAGATTTGTAGTAAGAATACTTCTATCCCGGAAGCCTTGAAGAAAGCAGATGAAGTATTACAGCAGGGTGTACAAGGTGTCACAGATTTGATTAATAAGCCAGGTTTAATTAATTTGGACTTTGCAGATATTCAGACTGTTATGCGTGATAAAGGAATAGCACATATTGGTATTGGTAAAGCATCTGGCGAGAATAAAGCAGTTGAAGCAATTAAACTTGCTATGGAAAGCCCATTATTAGAGACAACTGTTTCCGGAGCAACAGACATTATTATTAACTTCTCAGGCGATGTAGGAATTATGGATACCAGTGAAGCTGTATCTTATGCTTCTGAGATAGCCGGAGATGATGTTAACATTATTTTTGGTACGGTAGATGCAGATGCTGCAACAGATGAATTGAGTATTACAATTATTGCAACGGGCATTGATGCACCAAAACAGCAGGCTGTTGGCGGTTTTGCTTCGACAAAGGTAAATGTTACCAACAATACAGTTCCTACATATTCCGGACAGCCAATTGCGCAAAATCGTGGAACACAGGCAGCAAGTGTACAGGCAACACCTGTTGCAAAACCTTCATTCTTAAGTGGAGGGTCTACTACCACAACAACGGCAAAACCAGCAACGACAGTAGCTCCGCAGACGGTAGAACGAAAGGCACCGGCAAAGCCAAATGTAGATGGCGGTATTAAAATTCCGGAATTTTTAAAGAGAAAATAGTAATAGAGATACAGGAAGGGCTGTGAAAAGCTTTCTTAAAAACGCTGTAGACCGTATGGTTTGCAGCGTTTTTTTAGGGGGCTTTTCACAGCCCTTTTTTGTCGAAATCCTCACCTAGAAAGGGACAGAAATCGCAAGAGAAATCAGATAAACTATAAAAGCAAAGGAGGAATGCCAATGCATTATACAGTATATATGGATATATTATTTTTAATCAATTTTGGCATGGATATCCTTATTATATGGTTGACTGCTTTTATATGTAGAAAACAAGTGGTCTGGTGGAGGTGTTTGATTAGTGCGCTGGCAGGCTCGGGTCTTTTTTTGTTGTTAGTATGGCTTCCAATACCGTTTGACTGGATATATTATATCTTTTGCTATGGAGGAATTGGGGGATTGATGTGCTTTCTGGCATTTATGCCGAAAGGAATTGGTGCAATTTTAAAATGCTATAGTTGTCAGCTTCTGGTTACATTTGTGCTGGGGGGGATATTGAATTGGATTTATTTTACAACTCCTTTGGGAAGCTGGCTGAATCAACAGTTTTATGCTACTGGATTCCAGTTAGGAGAATGGCTGCTATTAGTTTTGTTTGGCGGAATGCTATTGATTTTATTGGGAACCGGTTATCGGCAATTACAAAAAGAGCAGAAGCAGGATTTTTATCAGCTTTCCCTGTATTTTGAGGAAAAGAATATTTATGGAATTGGATTTTTGGATACCGGAAATTTCTTAAAAGACCCTATTTCCGGACGGCCGGTAATAATTGCAGAGGCAGAATGGGTATATCCGTTATTATCGGAAGGATATCAACAGTTGATGAATACATATATAAATACAGGAAAACTGGATTATGACTGGATAGCAGATAAACAATTATCAAAAGCCAGATGGATTCCATATCAGTCGGTAGGGAAACAGCAAGGAGAACTACTGGGAATTCTATGTAGAAAAATAGTATTAAAAAATGACCGTTCATGTATGGTGCGGGAATCTGTGATAGTAGGTATCAGTCGGACCCCAATCAGCAGTAAACATCAATATCAGGTATTGCTTCATCGGGATTTGATAGAATAAAGGAGGAAGAAAAATGTTGCAGGTAGTAAGTAATGACCAATTTAAATTATCAATGGTAGGACGATTTGCCAGTTTTTTGTTTCATTCTAAAGGAGAAATACATTATATAGGAGGAACAGATATATTGCCTCCGCCTTTGGATACAAAGCAAGAGGCACAATTGTTGGCAAAATTAGGTACTTCAGAAGAATCAGATGCGAAAAGCATCTTGATTGAACGGAATTTGCGATTAGTGGTTTACATAGCAAAGAAATTTGATAATACAGGAATTGGAGTAGAAGATTTAATATCCATAGGGACAATTGGGTTGATTAAAGCAATTAATACCTTTGCACCGGATAAAAAAATTAAGCTGGCAACTTATGCATCCCGGTGTATTGAAAATGAAATTCTAATGTATTTAAGACGAACAAATAAAACGAAACTGGAAGTGTCAATTGATGAACCGTTAAATGTGGACTGGGATGGAAATGAATTATTGCTTTCCGATATTCTTGGGACAGATGAAGACGTAATTTACCGGGATATCGAGGATGAGGTGGATCGTAAGTTGTTACGCAAAGCACTATCAGCATTGACGCCAAGAGAACGTATGATTATTGAACTTCGATTTGGCTTGAATTCTGAAAGTGGAGAAGAGTTAACACAAAAAGAAGTGGCAGATTTGCTGGGTATTTCACAATCCTATATTTCCCGTCTGGAAAAAAAGATCATTAAGCGTTTAAAACGAGAAATGGCATGCTGATATCGGGAGAGGGCTGTTAGCCCTCGGCCAGATATTTTCTCATATTCTTTAATGCACCTTTTTCCAAACGACTGACTTGTGCCTGGGATATGGCGATTTCATTTGCAACTTCAGTCTGCGTTTTACCTTCGAAGAAACGGAGGCGTATGATATTGGCTTCTCGGTCTGACAATCGGTGCATGGCTTCTTTTAAGGATAAATCTTCCACCCATGCTTCTTCTGTATTTTTTTTATCTCTGACCTGATCCATTAAATAAAGATTATCACCGCCTTCCTGGTAAATAGGCTCGTAAAGGGACATGGGGCTGGCAATGGCATCCAGAGCCATAACCACGGCTTCTTTATCAATACCTATGTCCAAGGCAATTTCTTCCATGGTTGGTTCTTTATCATGGACCCGTAAGAATTGTTCTTTTGCATAAATTGCTTTATAAGCAATGTCCCGGAGAGACCGGGATACGCGGATGGAATTATTATCACGAAGATAACGACGACATTCTCCGATAATCATGGGAACTGCATAAGTTGAGAACTTTACATTTAGAGACCGGTCAAAGTTATCAATGGCTTTCATTAATCCGATGCATCCGATTTGAAATAAATCATCTGCCTGTTCTGCATTGTTGGTAAAGCGTTGAATGACACTTAAAACAAGCCTTAGATTTCCTTCAATTAGTAATTCTCTGGCATGGGTATCTCCATCTTCAATTTGTTGAAACAGCTGATTCTTTTCTTCGTTATTTAGTAAAGGAAGCTTGGAGGTATTTACTCCACATAAATCTACTTTATTGAGTGCCATAAGATATCCTCCTGAAAATGACTTGTAACATAAGGATGTACGAAATGGTATAAAAATATACGAAGGAAAAGGGTGATAATAAGAAATTGGATACAATACTTGTAGAGAAAAAGAGGATTGTGCTATACTAATCCTATTGAAACAAGATGGAGGAAGCGACATGTCTCATATAGATCAGAGTAAGATTCGTAATTTTTGTATTATTGCCCATATTGACCATGGAAAATCTACATTGGCAGATCGAATTATTGAAAAAACAGGTTTATTAACCAGCCGGGAAATGCAGGCACAGGTTTTAGATAACATGGATTTGGAACGGGAACGGGGAATTACGATTAAAGCGCAATCCGTTCGGATTGTGTACAAAGCAAAAGATGGAGAAGAATATATTTTCAATTTGATTGATACACCCGGACACGTAGATTTTAATTATGAAGTGTCCAGAAGTTTAGCTGCCTGTGAAGGTGCAATTTTGGTGGTGGATGCTGCACAGGGGATTGAAGCACAGACACTGGCAAATGTTTATTTGGCATTAGATCATGACTTGGAGGTAATGCCGGTAATTAATAAAATCGATTTGCCTAGTGCAGAGCCGGAACGGGTGAAAAATGAAATTGAAGATGTAATTGGATTGGAGGCGCAGGATGCCCCTTTGATTTCTGCAAAAACAGGAGTGAATATTGAAGAAGTGTTAGAGCAGATTGTAACCAAGATACCGGCTCCCAACGGAGATCCGGGAGCACCATTACAGGCTTTAATTTTTGACAGTATTTATGATTCTTATAAGGGAGTTATTATTTTTTGCCGAATTAAGAACGGAAGTGTAAGAAAAGGTACTAAGATTCGAATGATGGCAACAGGAGCAGAAGAAGAGGTGGTGGAAGTTGGCATTTTTGGTGCAGGTCAATTCTTGCCTTGTGAAGAATTATCTGCCGGTATGGTAGGGTATATTACTGCCAGCCTAAAGAATGTAAAAGATACTCAGGTGGGAGATACGGTAACGGACGCTGACTGTCCTTGTAAGGAACCATTACCTGGATATAAGAAAGTAAATCCTATGGTATTCTGTGGGTTGTATCCGGCAGATGGTGCAAAATATCCGGATTTAAGAGATGCATTGGAAAAATTGCAATTGAATGATGCTTCCTTGCAATTTGAACCGGAAACTTCCATTGCACTTGGATTTGGATTCCGTTGTGGCTTTTTGGGATTGCTGCATTTGGAAATTATACAAGAACGATTGGAGCGGGAATATAATCTGGATTTAGTAACGACTGCACCAGGTGTTGTATATCGTGTACACAAAACAAATGGTGACATGATAGAATTAACCAATCCATCCAATCTTCCGGACCCATCAGAAATTGATTATATGGAAGAACCATTTGTGTCTGCTGAGATTATGGTAACAAAGGACTTTGTTGGACCGATTATGCAGCTTTGTCAGGAACGAAGAGGAATCTACATCAGTATGGAATATATGGAGGAAACCAGAGCATTATTAAAATACGAGTTGCCGTTAAATGAAATCATTTATGATTTCTTTGATGTATTAAAATCCCGGTCCAGAGGGTATGCTTCCTTTGATTATGAAATGAAAGAATACAGACAGTCTAAGCTGGTAAAATTGGATATATTGATTAATAAAGAAGAAGTAGATGCATTATCTTTTATTGTACATGCGGATGGTGCTTATGAACGTGGACGGAAGATGTGTGAAAAACTCAAAGACGAGATTCCAAGGCATCTCTTTGAAATTCCAATTCAGGCAGCAATTGGTGGAAAGGTAATTGCGAGAGAAACTGTAAAAGCTATGCGGAAGGATGTATTAGCAAAGTGTTATGGTGGAGACATTTCCCGTAAGAGAAAACTGTTAGAAAAGCAAAAAGAAGGAAAGAAGAGAATGCGACAGGTGGGAAATGTAGAAATCCCACAAAAAGCATTTATGAGTGTTTTAAAGTTGGATAACGAGTAATAAAGAGGAGCTAAAAACATAGGATAAAAGGAAACGATACATGAAGAAAGAAATTAGTTTATATGTTCATATTCCCTTTTGTATAAAAAAATGTAATTATTGTGATTTTCTTTCCTTTGCAGGATGTTCCATGGTGGAGCAGGAGACATATATGCAACAGTTATTCCGGGAAATAGAATGCTATCGGGATGTTGCTAAGGATTATGTTGTTAAAACTATTTTTATTGGTGGTGGTACCCCATCCGTTTTACAGGAAGAACTGGTAGAACAACTGTTTCGACAGATTCAGGCAGTTTGGCAGATTGCAGAGGATGCGGAGATAACCATGGAATGTAATCCCGGTACGTTGACAACCAGAAAATTGGCAGAATATCGAACCTGTGGTATCAATCGTCTAAGTATTGGTCTGCAAAGTGCTGATAACAAAGAATTAAAACGGTTGGGGCGTATTCATAATTATGAACAGTTTATTGCGAATTATAAACTGGCACGGGAAGCAGGTTTTCGGAATATAAATGTAGATATTATGGCGGCGTTGCCGGGACAGACACAGAATTCCTTTGGAAAAACTCTTGCAAAACTGGTAGAGTTACAGCCGGAGCACATTTCCGTATATAGTTTAATTGTGGAAGAAGGAACTCCTTTTGCAGATGATCCGGAAGTACTGAAAGATTTACCTTCAGAGGCTGTGGAACGAAGAATGTATCGGTATACCAAATCTATATTAAACAGTATGGGTTATGAACGGTATGAAATATCTAATTATGCAAAGCCCGGATATGCATGCAAACACAATCAGGTATATTGGACGGGAGGAGAATACCTGGGATTTGGATTAGGTGCGGCATCCTATTGGAATGGAATGCGGTTTGAAAATACCAGAGATATTCAGGACTATGTAAAGAATTGGGATGGAGCAGATATTAATAAGATACGAAGGAATATTGTGCCGGATACTCAAAAAAGCCAAATGGAAGAATTTATGTTTTTGGGATTACGACTGATGCGCGGTGTTTCGAAAATAGAGTTTGAACAGCGGTTTGGGGTTTCTATGGAAGAAGTATATGGAACCGTCATTCAAAAGTACGAGAAACAAGGATATTTAACATGGAATCATAATTATTTGAAATTAACTGATGCAGGAATTGATGTCAGCAATATCATTATGGCTGATTTTCTTCTGGATGAAACATCTTAGAAAAGTCTTGAAAAAAATCTGAAAATTCCCTTGACAAAGTAAAGAGTGAGTGTTAAGTTATACCTAGATGTTAGCACTCAAAATAAATGAGTGCTAATAATCAAAAAGAAAATAAAGGCAGTGTTTTCGAGGAAAGGGTGATTGCATGGAGCAGTTAAGCGAACGAAAAATGAAGATTCTTCAGGCGATTGTCGCTAACTACTTGGAAACAGGAGAACCGGTAGGTTCTCGTACAATTTCAAAATATACAGATTTGAATTTGAGCTCTGCAACCATTCGGAACGAGATGGCAGATTTGGAGGAAAGTGGTTATATTGAACAACCACATACCTCAGCCGGACGAATTCCAACGGATGCCGGTTATCGGGTTTATGTTGACCAGTTAATGCAGGAACGGGACAATGAAGTAGAAGAAATGCGGCAGGAACGAGAAGGACTGTTGGAACGGGTAGACCGAATGGAGGTTATGCTAAAACAGGTAGCAAAAGTACTGGCGTACAACACGAATTATGCTGCTATGATTACAGCACCACAGAATCAGGAGATTCGGGTAAAGTTTATTCAACTTACCATGGTAGATGAAAAACATATATTAGCTGTCATTGTCGTAGATAGAAATGTAATTAAGAATCAGTTGATTCCGGTAGAAGAACCGCTTGCAAATGACGAGGTATTAAAACTCAGTATTCTTCTGAACTCCTTTTTACAAGGTGCAACATTAGGAGATATTAATATCGAAATGATACAGACTATGAAGGTTCAGGCAGGAGTTTATGCAGATATTTTAGACCGGATATTAAGTGGAATTGTAGAAGCAGTAAAGTCAGCAGATGAACGGCAGATTTATACCAGCGGTGCAACGAATATTCTGAAATATCCTGAAATTGGAGATGAAGCAAAAACCAGTGTGCTTTTGGAAGCGTTTGAAGAAAAGCAAATGCTCAATCAGCTGGTAGATGAGACGTTGAATAGTAACGAAAAGGGAATCCAAGTATATATTGGTGATGAAGCACCGGTACAGAATATGAAGGATTTGAGTGTGGTTACTGCAACTTATGAATTACAGGAAGGTGCAAAAGGAACTATTGGTATTATTGGACCTAAACGTATGGATTATAAGAAAGTAGTGAGTACATTGAAAGAGTTGACTGTTGAATTAGATGAGATATTTAATAAAAAAGATAAAATAACGTAAGGAGATGAGTCAGGGAATGAATGAACTTCAAAAAGAGTATTTTGAACGGGCTGAGAAAGAACGGGCAGAAGCAGAAGCAGCAGAAGAGGCAAGACTGTTAAAAGTATTAGAAGCTGAACGAGAAAAAGATGCAAAGAAAGCAGCAGCTGCTAAAAAAGCAAAAGAAGAAGCAGACCGGAAAGCGGAAGAAGAGGCAATTGAAATTATTAACCGTGTCAAAGCAGAGGTTGCTGCAAATAAAATAAAAGAAGCAGAAGCAAAGAAACAGGCAGAACTGGAAAAGCAGAAAGCAGAAAAGAAGGCGGAAAGCATGAAGCGTTTTGAAGAGGACCAGAAAGCAAAAACGATGCAGAAGCCTGAATCTTCAGAAGAAGTAAAAGAACCGGAAATATCTGAAAAGGATAAAGAACCGAAATCGGCAGAGAATGAAAAGAAGCCGGAGAAGGCAGAACAACCGGAGAAGGCAGAAGCATCCTCAGTGGATGAAGAAGAGGAAACAAGCATTTATGAGAGAGAACCGGTAGGTGAAGCATCTATGCCAAAGAAAAGCCCGAAATTTAAGAAGGGTGGAAAAAAGAGCACAGGTGCCGGTAAGGTTCCACAGCGTCCACAACCACAGGAGGCAGCAGCTACGGATGATACTGCAGAAGCAGTTGAGACAGCAAAAGAATCAGAGCCTGTGAATGAAGAAAAGGTAACTGTTGATGCAGAAGTTTTAGAAGAAACAGTGACAGAAAAGGCAACACCGGAGAGTAAGGCAGCAGCTGACAGGGAAGCAAAGCTTCAGGAACTGGCAGATGAATGGCAGGATAAATATAAGCGGTTACTGGCAGAGTTTGAAAATGCCAGAGCCAGAGAAGCAAAAGAAGCCAGCCGAATGTATGACGTTGGTGCCAAAGGAGTATTAGAAAAGTTGCTACCAGTGGTAGACAATTTTGAGCGAGCAATCCAAACCATACCGGAAGAAGACAAAGAACGTGCCTTCGAGCAAGGTGTGGATAAAATTTATAAACAAATGATGACCACTCTGGAAGAAATTGGTGTGCAGCCAATGAATGCAGAGGGCACCGAGTTTAACCCTGATTTGCACAATGCAGTGATGCATGTAGAAGACGAAGCCTTCGGTGAAAATGTGGTAGCTGAGGAAATGCAAAAGGGCTATATGTATAAAGATTCTGTACTACGGTACAGCATGGTAAAAGTTGCAAATTAATATTTGGAGGTAAACAAAAATGGGAAAGATTATTGGTATTGACTTAGGAACAACAAATTCATGTGTAGCTGTTATGGAAGGTGGTAAGCCGGTAGTTATCACAAATGCAGAAGGTGCAAGAACAACACCATCTGTAGTAGCATTCACAAAGACTGGTGAGCGTGTGGTTGGTGAACCTGCAAAGCGTCAGGCAGTTACCAACGCAGATAAGACCATTTCTTCTATTAAGAGACATATGGGTTCAGATTACAAAGTAGCAATTGATGATAAGAAGTATTCACCACAAGAGATTTCTGCAATGGTATTACAGAAGTTAAAGGCTGATGCAGAGGCATACTTAGGAGAAAAGGTAACAGAAGCTGTTATTACAGTTCCTGCTTATTTCTCAGATTCACAGCGTCAGGCAACAAAGGATGCCGGTAAGATTGCAGGCTTGGATGTAAAGCGTATTATAAACGAGCCAACAGCGGCAGCTTTGTCTTATGGTTTGGATAATGAGAAAGAACAGAAGATTATGGTATACGACTTAGGTGGTGGTACCTTCGATGTATCCATTATTGAAATTGGTGATGGTGTTATTGAAGTATTAGCAACTGCCGGTGATAACAGACTGGGTGGTGATGATTTTGATAATGTAATTACCGATTATATGTTAAATGAATTTAAGAATAAGGAAGGCGTTGACTTATCCGGTGACAAGATGGCAATGCAGAGATTAAAGGAAGCTGCAGAAAAGGCAAAGAAAGAGTTGTCTTCTTCAACTACAACAAACATTAACTTGCCATTTATTACTGCAACAGCAGAAGGTCCAAAGCATTTTGATATGGATTTAACAAGAGCAAAATTCGATGAATTAACCGCTCACTTAGTAGATAAGACATCTGGTCCGGTACAAACAGCATTAAAGGATGCCGGTTTGACAGCAGCAGAATTAGATAAAGTATTATTAGTTGGTGGTTCTACCCGTATTATCGCAGTACAGGAAATGGTTAAAAAGTTAACCGGTAAAGAACCATTCAAGGGTATTAATCCGGATGAGTGTGTTGCAATTGGTGCTTCTATCCAGGGTGGTAAGTTAGCAGGTGATGCAGGTGCCGGTGAAATCCTTCTGTTGGACGTAACCCCATTAACACTTTCTATTGAGACTATGGGTGGTATCGCAACACATTTGATTGAGAGAAATACAACCATTCCTACCAAGAAGAGCCAGATTTTCTCAACAGCACAGGATAATCAGGATGCAGTTGATATCAACGTAGTTCAGGGTGAGCGTCAGTTTGCCAGAGATAATAAGAGCTTAGGCCGGTTCCGTTTGGATGGTATTGCTCCTGCAAGACGTGGTGTTCCACAGATTGAAGTTACATTTGATATCGATGCAAATGGTATTGTAAATGTATCCGCTAAGGATTTGGGAACCGGAAGCGAACAGCATATTACCATTACTTCCGGAACTTCCATGTCAGATGATGATATTGAAAAGGCAGTTAAGGAAGCTGCTGAGTACGAAGCACAGGATAAGAAGCGTAAGGAAGGTATTGAAGCAAGAAATGATGCAGACTCTATGGTATTCCAGACAGAGAAGGCATTAGAAGATGTTGGCGATAAATTATCAGATTCTGATAAGTCTCAGGTTCAAGCCGACTTGCAGGCATTAAAGGATGTACTTGCAAAAACGGATATTGAGAATTTGAGTGATTCTCAAATTGAAGAAATCAAGGCTGGCAGAGAAAAGTTGATGAACAGTGCGCAGACATTATTCTCAAAGCTGTATGAGCAGAATGGACCTGGAGCAAATGCAGGAACCGGAACTGCAAGCCCGGATTATTCCGATGACAGTGATGTAGTAGATGGAGATTACACAGAAGTTTAAGACTTGCGAACATGCACAGATGTATGATATTATGCATCTGTGCATCTCGCGTTGATGGATGCAAGTAAGAATAAATAATAGTGATAAGGTGATAGACGATGGCAGATAGTAAAAGAGATTATTATGAGGTTCTGGGTGTATCAAAGGGTGCTACAGACGCAGAATTGAAAAAAGCCTATCGTGCTTTGGCAAAAAAGTATCATCCGGATATGAATCCGGGAGATGCAGAAGCAGAAGCAAAATTTAAAGAAGCATCGGAAGCCTATGAAGTGTTAAGTGATCCGGAAAAGAGAGCCAGATATGATCAGTTCGGTCACGCAGCATTTGAACAAGGTGGTGGTCCGGGTGGATTTGAAGGCGGATTTGGCTTTGACATGAATGATATGGGTGATATTTTTGGTGATATCTTTGGTGATATGTTTGGTGGCGGCAGAAGCAGCCGGCAATCCAATGGACCAATGAAAGGTCAGAATATCAAAACCACAGTGCGTGTGAAGTTTGAAGAAGCTGTATTTGGAACCCAAAAAGAACTGGAACTTCCATTGAAGGATGAATGTGAAGTGTGTCATGGAACTGGTGCACAGCCAGGACATAGTCCGGAGACTTGTCCAAAATGTAATGGTAAAGGACAGGTGGTTACGACACAACAGTCTTTATTTGGAGTTGTACGTAGTGCTACCATATGTCCGGAGTGTTCCGGAAGTGGTAAAGTCATTCGTTATAAATGTAGTCATTGCGCCGGAACCGGTTATGTGAAGAGTAAGAAGAAGATTCAGGTAGTTGTGCCGGCTGGTATTGACAATGGACAGAGTATTCGTATTCGTGGCAAGGGTGAACCGGGTATTAATGGCGGTGAACGTGGTGATTTGCTGGTATCTGTATTAGTAGATAAGCATCCGAAGTTCCAGCGTCAGGAATATGATTTATATTCTTCAGAGCCAATTACCTTTACCCAGGCAGCTTTGGGTGGAACCATACAGATTAATACAGTTGATGGACCAATGGATTATAATATTAGTCCGGGAACTCAGACTGATACTCGTATTACCTTAAAAGGTAAAGGAGTTCCAACCTTACGGAATAAGAATGTTCGTGGTAATCATTATGTAACCTTAGTCGTTCAGGTACCGGATAAACTAACCGCAGAACAGACGGATATATTGAAGCAGTATGACGCGGCAACAGGTTCAACTGCCAGACGTTCAACAGATTCAGGTGGATTTAGTTTTGGAGAACATAAGAAAAAGGGATTTGGTGGTAAGAAGAAATGATATGGAAAAAGATAACCATAGAAACTACCACAGATGCAGTTGATATGATAAGTTATACCCTCGGCGAATTAGGCGTCGAGGGTATTGAGGTTGAGGACAAAATTCCGTTGTCAGAGGAAGACAGGAAGGCAATGTATATTGATATTCTGCCGGAACTTCCACCTGATGATGGAGTTGCCCTCATTTCTTGTTATATTGATAATCCGGAAACGGATGTGGAAGCATTGGTGGAAAAAATAAAAGTGGAATTAGATGACTTAAGGCAGTTTATGAATATTGGAAGTGGACAAATTACCTTAGGTGAGACAGAAGACAAGGATTGGATTAATAACTGGAAGGAATTCTTTCATCCGTTCTGGCTGGATAACATTTTAATTAAGCCAACCTGGATACCGGAAGCAGAGGTAGAACGAAAGCCGGGAGATATTATGGTGGAAATTGATCCCGGTACCGCCTTTGGTACAGGAGCGCATGAAACAACTAAGCTTTGTATTGCACAATTGAAAAAGTATTTGACAGGTGAGGAGACAGTCTTTGATATAGGCTGTGGAAGTGGTATTTTATCTATTATTGCAGCAAAACTGGGAGCAAAAACTGTTTTTGGTGTAGATATTGACCCTTTGGCAATAGAAGCCAGTTATGAAAACTGTCAAGTGAACCAAATTAGTAAAGAACAGGCTAATTTTATCCAGGGTGATGTCATAGGAGATGAAGATTTTGTAAAGCACATGATGGAAACAGAAGGAAGTATGCCGGAATATGATGTGGTAGTAGCTAACATTCTGGCAGATGTAATTATTCCTTTGTCAGCAAAAGTGGCTCCATTTATGAAACCGGAGGGTGTATTTATATCTTCGGGTATTATTAATACGAAGGAAGATGCAGTACGGGAAGCTTTATTAATAAATGGATTTGAGATTATTGAGGTTACGTATATGAAAGACTGGGTAAGCTTTACCGCAAGAAAGAAAACCAGTGGTAAGGAGTATAAGTAAGAGATATGTATCGTTTTTTTGTAGAACCGGAAGCCTGTAAGGGTAGTGATATCAGAATTAGTGGTGAAGACTGGAATCATATTCGAAATGTATTACGTCTGAAATGTGGAGAAACCATAGCTATTAGTGACGGCACCCAGAGGGAGTATATCTGTGAAATTATAGAATATACAGATTCGGAAGTTATTACTAAAATTGTTGATATTTTGGATAGCAGTGCTGAACTTTCAACGGAGATAACCCTGTATCAGGGATTCCCAAAGGGAGATAAATTAGAATTCATTATACAGAAAGCCGTAGAGTTAGGAGTAGTTCGGATTGTACCCGTTATGACAAAACGTACGATTGTGAAGCTGGATCATAAAAAAGCAGAAAAGAAACTGGAACGTTATAATGCCATTGCCTTAAGTGCAGCAAAACAGTCGAAACGGGGCATTATACCGGTAGTAGACCGGATTATGACTTTGAAAGAAGCCTTAGAAGATGCGAAGTATCTGGATATGAATATCATTCCTTATGAAGATGCAAAGGGAATCAGGCATTCCAAAGAAATTATTGGGCAAGTACATGGTAAGAAAAGTCTTGGAATTTTCATTGGACCGGAAGGTGGCTTTGAAGAAGCAGAAGTTGAGGCAGCAAAAAAGATTGGAGCAGAATGCATTACTCTGGGACACCGGATTTTGCGTACAGAAACTGCAGGAATAACAGTATTATCCATTCTGATGTTCGAATTGGAACAGGACGAGCTATAAAAACTGAAATAACAGTAGGGAGAAAACTATGGAAGCATATTTTGATAATGCAGCGACAACCCGGGTGGCGGAAGAAGTGAAAGAAATTGTAAATCGGGTAATGACAATTGATTATGGAAATCCTTCTTCCAGACATCAAAAGGGTGTGGATGCAGGACAATATATAAAGCAGGCACAGGAAATCATAGCAGGTACATTAAAGGTGGAACCAAAGGAAATTTATTTTACTTCTGGCGGCACAGAGTCAAATAATCTGGCATTGATTGGAAGTGCATTGGCTAACCAGCGTAGGGGAAAGCATATTATTTCTACCAGAATCGAACATGCTTCTGTTTATAATCCATTACTATTTTTGCAAGATTTGGGATATGAGATAACCTTTCTTGATGTAAATCAGCAGGGAATTGTAGATTTGGAAGAATTAAAGCAGGCATTACGTCCGGATACCATTCTGGTCTCGGTGATGATGGTAAATAATGAGATCGGAGCGATAGAGCCCATTGAAGCCATTGGAAAAATCATAAAGTCCTATCATCCGGATATTTTGTTTCATGTAGATGCTATTCAGGCATATGGAAAGTTGAAGATATCACCGAAACGGTGTAAAATAGATTTATTGTCAGTCAGTGGACATAAGATTCATGGACCTAAAGGTACAGGATTTCTGTATATTCGGGATAAAGTAAAAATAAAGCCGATTATCCATGGTGGTGGTCAACAAAAGGATATGCGTTCCGGCACGGAAAATGTTCCTGGAATTGCAGGGCTTGGTATGGCGGCTAAATTAATGTATACTGACCACAAAGAAAAGATAGAGGGCATTCGAAAAGTAAAGGATGTTTTTTTGAAAGGGGTAACACAATTAGAAGGTGTGACCCAACACTCCGGTGAGGCTCCTCATATTGCCAGTGTTAGTTTTCAAGGAATTGAAAAGGGTGAAGTTTTGCTACATGCATTGGAAGCCAAAGGCGTATATTGCTCTTCCGGCTCTGCATGTTCTTCTAATCATCCTGCAATCAGCGGAACTTTGAAAGCAATCGGGTTGGAGGAAGACTTGCTGCAGGCAACGTTGCGATTCAGTTTTTCTGTATATTCCACGGTGGAGGAGGCAGAATATGCAGTACAGGTTATTGCAGAGGAATTGCCGAAACGAAGAACATTTGTAAAAAGATAAATACTTAGAGAGGAATCAGAAATGGAATATAAGTCATTTTTAATTAAATATGCAGAAATCGGAACCAAGGGAAAGAATCGTTATGTGTTTGAAGATATTTTATGCAAGAATATTCGCTCTGCTATGAAGCGGATTGATGGACGGTTCCTGGTGCGTAAGGAATATGGACGAATTTTTGTAGATTGTACGGAAGAATACGATTTTGATGAAGCAGTAGATGCCTTGCAACATGTATTTGGAATTGTAGGTATTTGTCCGGTATTAGTAGTGCCAAATCAGCCTTGGGAAGATTTATCAAAAGAGTTGATTCAGTTTATTGATGAAAGCTATGAGGACAAGAATTTTACATTTAAAGTAAATTGTCGAAGAATTAATAAAGAATATCCGATGCGTTCTATGGATGTAAACATAGAAGGAGGAGCCGTACTGTTGGATGCTTTTCCGGAATTAAAGGTAGATGTGCATAAACCGGAAGTGATGGTGAATATTGAATTACGGGATAATATTTATATTTATTCCGTGAAAATTCCAGGACCTGGTGGTTTACCGGTTGGTACCAATGGGAAAGGCATGTTGTTACTTTCCGGTGGAATTGACAGTCCGGTAGCAGGATATATGGTATCAAAACGCGGTGTGAATCTGGAAGCTGTATATTTTGATGCACCGCCTCATACCAGTCCACAAGCAAAACAAAAGGTAATTGACCTGGCAAAATTGGTGGCAAAGTATTCCGGTGCTGTAAAGCTTCATATAGTTCATTTTACGGATATTCAGGAAGCCATCTATTATACATGTCCGGAAGATGAAATTACTATTATTATGCGTCGGTATATGATGCGGATTGCACAGATACTGGCAGAACAAAATGACTGCCAGGCATTGATAACAGGAGAAAGTATCGGTCAGGTAGCCAGTCAGACTATATTTAGTTTACAAGTGACCAATGCAGTCTGTACGTATCCTGTATTTCGTCCGTGTATTGGTATGGACAAACAGGAAATCGTAGATATTTCTGAGAAGATTAATACTTATGAAACATCCATTCTGCCTTATGAGGATTGTTGTACCACATTTGTGGCAAAACATCCGGTAACAAAACCGAAACTTTCAGATATTGAAGCATCGGAACAGTTGTTGGCAGATAAAATAGAAGATTTGATGAAACAGGCACTGGAAACTGAAGAAGTTATGAGTGTGTGGTAAAAGGAGAACATTCAAATGTCAGAGCAGAAATCAATACTAGAAAACCAGAGAATTGCAACTCTGACTTTAGGATGTAAAGTCAATCAGTATGAAACAGATGGTATGCGTGAATTACTGGAACAGGCGGGAGTAAAATTCGTGGATTTTGAACAGGAGGCAGATGTTTATTTAGTAAATACCTGTTCCGTTACGAATATGGCTGAACGGAAATCCCGTCAGATGTTACATCGTGCCAAAAAGAAAAATCCGCAAGCGGTTGTAGTGGCGGTGGGATGTTATGTTCAGACTATGCCGGAAGAGGTTTTGGAAGATTTATCAGTGGATTTAGTGATAGGAAATAACCGTAAGAAAGACATTGTGGGAATTCTGGAGGAATTTCTGGAGAATCGTTCTGATGGGCAATGTGCCGCCAACACATATAATTGTCAATGGTTAGACATCAATCAAAAACAGGCATATGAGAGTTTAAGTATTTCCCACATGTCAGAACATACCAGGGCCTATATTAAAATTCAGGACGGATGTAACCAGTTCTGCTCCTATTGCATTATACCTTATGTCAGAGGAAGAATTCGTAGCCGTAAGCCGGAAGAAGTTGTAGAGGAAGTAAAAAAACTGGCACAAGCCGGATGCAAAGAAGTTGTGCTGACAGGGATTCACTTGAGTTCTTATGGAAAAGACTGGAAGGATGAAGAAGTGAATAGCAGTCGATTGGATGGAACTGCCTTATTACAGCTTTTGCAGTCTGTTAGCAGTGTAGATGGTATCCTACGAATTCGGTTGGGTTCTTTAGAGCCAAGGATTATTACGGATGAGTTTGTAGCAGGCTTAGCAAGCCTGACCAAAGTATGCCCTCATTTTCATTTGTCTTTACAGAGTGCCTGTAATGAAACATTAAAACGGATGAATCGAAAGTATACTATTGAAGAATACATGGAAAGTTGTGAGAAACTGAGGCATGCATTTGACCGTCCTGCTTTGACAACAGATGTGATTGTGGGATTTCCTGGTGAGACAGAAGAGGAATTTGAGATTACCTGTAGGAATTTAGAGAAATTGAATCTATATGAGATGCATATTTTTAAATACTCCAAACGACGGGGAACTGTTGCGGAGTCACTTCCAAATCAGGTGCCGGAGGAGGAAAAGAGCCGAAGAAGTGATATTCTTCTTTCTATGACTGCAAAACAAAAGCAGGAGTACGAAGCTTCTTTTATTGGTGAACGGTTGCAGGTTTTGGTGGAAGAAAAGGTTGAAAAGAATGGTGCAGACTGGTATGTTGGGCATACAGAAAGATATATGAAGGTAGAAGTATGTTCTGAGAAAAATATTGTTAATGCTGTTGTAGAACATTTGTTTGAATAATTTATTATGTTGTGATTTTTTTATGGCATTTTAGATGCTTATATGATAAAATGAAAAGCAAAGCATTTAAAGTTGGTGATACTTATGGAGCAGATAGTGAAAAGGAATGACGAGAAAAATTCGAGTGATATCCTAGATTCAAAACAGAAAAAAAATGCATTTTCAGGCTGGTGGCGAAAGTACTATGTTTATGTAGTTTCAAGCGTAATTATAACAGCAGCAATACTTTGTGTACTGGCGTTGAAGGGCTTTTGGCCATTTGGAAAATCAGTATTGTTAGATGGGGACTTTGCTATGCAAAGTTGGCCGTATCTTACCGAGTTAAAGCGAAAGATTCTTTCGGGCGAATCTATGATTTATACATGGAATGCAGCATATGGAACTAACTTTTTTGCGGTATTTGTCAGTTTGGTTAATCCACTGACCATTATATATTTGTTGCTTCCGGCAGAGGCTATTATGCCATTTAGTTCCATTGCTTTCATTATTCTTGAATTGGCAATGAATTGGTCAATGCTGTATTTCTTGACGCATAGGCCAATGCATCGATTAGAACAAAATCAGTTATCAAATATGATGTTTTCAATTGCATATGCATTCTGTATGTATTCGGTATCAAATATTAATAATTGGCATTTAATGATTACTGCGGTTTGTTTTCCGTTGATTTTACTTGGGTTAGAAAGGTTTGTGGCAAATCAGGATTGGAAATTATACTATATTATGTTGGTTGTTTCCTTTTTGTGCGAGTATTATATGACATCGTTGTTTTGCGTGTTTATTATTTTATATTATTTGACATTGGAGTTTGAAAAATTTCAAATATTTGTTAAAAAAAGCATAAAGATTTTGGGAATTTCCATAGCATCTATATTGACGGTTGCAGTGATATTATTTCCGGCGTTCTATCAGTTGTTGTCACAAAATTATACTATAAGTGAGTATGTTGGAGAGAATATATATACTACTTTTTTTGATACTATCAAAAATTTTATGGCATTTAATACGGCTATTGACCGGGGGACAACTTCATATAGTTATGGTGAAGTTAATTTGTATTATGGCATCTTCTTATTAATGTTATCTTCATTTTATTTTATTAATCCTAAAATAAAAAAAGAAGTTCGCATTAGAAAGTTATTAGTTACAGTTATATATCTTCTGGCATTTAATATAAATGGCTTGAATTATATTATGCATTTATTTCATTATCCATCATGGTTTCCGAATCGTTTTTCATTGAATTTTACGATTTTTTGCATCATTTTAGCATATGATGCATGGGTTTCAATGAAAGAAACGGAGTTCCGTTATGTTACAATCTGGCGTGGAATTGCAGTGGGATTAGGCTGGTTTTTTATGACTTTGCTTTGTTTTGCTTTTTCAGAAACCGTAGAGTATCAATTTACGTATTATTACAGCATAATGTTTTTTATGTTTTATATGATAGGCCTATTATTATTACCATATTTTAAGAAAAAGTTTCCAACTGTACTGTCTGTATTTGCATGTATTGAAATATGTATGTGCTTTATGTTTGCTTTGATTTTTAAGAATGCCAACTCTAATATTTATTCATTGAGTGAGGCATACACGGAGAAGAAGGCTTTTCTGAACGAACATCCATTAGAGGAATCCCATGGATTTTCAAGAATGATGGATAGTGGTTCTATCGTTAGAATTAATGAAGGGATGTTGTTTGGGAAAAAGGGAAATGCTATTTTTTCAAGTTCAATAACAAATGTGGGAGATTTTTTGGAATGTGCAGGGGTTTATATTGGAGGAAATTATATTTTTCCTTATACATATAATCAGGCAACATCATCATTAATGAATATTCAGTATGCATATGAGAATGTGGAACAGACTTGCTTTACAATGCCTGAAAGCTTATTTACTACAGCAAATAGTACATTTGATGCCTTTACGATTCGCGCACAAGAAGGTCCTATGGTATTATACGAGAATCCGACGGTTCTTTCTTTAGGATATATGATTGATAAAGATGCCGAACGTGCTTTTCCGGAAGATTTAGAGGAGTACAAAACAGATCATATAATCTATGAGGGAATTAATGATTGGGTGGCTGGCGTCTGTGGTGTGACAGATGTAATGCAGGAAGGAGAATTAAATCTTCTGAGTGTACAAGCCGACAACTGTTGTTTTGCAGTTCGATATAATGGTATTTGGATATCGAATAGTACAGATGTGGAGACAGATAAAGAGTTTGTAGAATACTTAGAAAATGAAAATGTTATGTTTGATATGAAAATGCAGGAATACAATCCAGATGCGAACAGTGTAGTTTCTCTGGAGTATGAAGCAGAAGAGCCGGGCGAATATCTTGTACAAATTGCTGACCAGGTTGTTACAACTGGTTATTTGGAAAAAGGGGAAACATTTACAGTTAGTTGTGTAATTGAAAATGCATATTTTGATGAATATCAGAATGTAAGCAGCGGTATTTATATTAATAAACTAGATATGACTCAATGGCAGAAAGCCTATGATGTCCTTTCGCAACAACAATTAGAGGTAACGGATTATTCTTCTACAACAGTAGATGGAACGATACAGGTGAAAGAAGACGGTATTTTATTTACCAGTATACCTTATGACAAGAACTGGCATATGTATGTTGACGGAGAAGAAGTAGAGATTCTGCCATTATGGTCTGGTTCTTTTATTGCAACGAAGTTAGGTGCAGGAGAGCATACGATTCATCTTGAATATAGACAGTCTGGTTTATTGATGGGTTGCGTAATATCATTAGTAACTATCCTTATAGTTGTTACTTATATAGCATCAAGAAAGAAGAAACCATACGACTATCTACTGGAACCACAAAATGAAATGAATGGGACAGTCGATGATTTCTGTTCGGAAGAATATCTTAATGCTAAAAGTGAGAAAAAGAAAAGAAATAATGAAACACAAAAAGAACAGAAAAATGAGGATTGAATTATGAAGTATTCGTTTGTTATTCCGTGTTATGGTTCAGAGCGTACAATAGAAGATGTAGTAATTGAATTAATTAAAGAAATTGAAAAGGAACAGTTAGAAAAATATGAGATTATTCTGGTAAATGATTGTTCTCCGGATCATGTTTGGGATGTAATACAATCACTTGCAACAAAATTTCATTTTGTGCATGGAGTGAATTTGTCAAGGAATTTTGGACAACATGCCGCTTTACTGGCAGGATATGGCAGATGTAGTGGTGATATTGTTATTTCATTAGATGATGATGGACAAGCTCCGATTGATGAATTATATAAACTGCTAGAAGAGTTGAATAATGATAAAGATGTTGTATATGCATATTATGAGGAAATCAAGCAAAATATGTTTCGACGATTTGGAACTATGATAGCAACACAAATGAGTAAAATTCTCTTGGGCGCACCGGATGACTTTAAGGGTAGTAGTTTCTATGTGGCGAAAAAATTTGTGGTGGATGAAATGCTACGCTATGACAATGCATATCCATATCTTTTAGGATTGGTGCTTCGAACAACTCGAAGAATTGGTTATGTCAAAACAACTCACAGAAAAAGAGTAGATGGTTCTTCAGGATATAGTTTTCGTAAACTGTTTGCACTTTGGCTAAACGGATTTACTGCGTTTTCTGTTAAACCACTGGAGATTGGTGCATGGTTGGGTATCTTCTTTGCGGCAGTAGGATTTATTGGAGTAATTTTAACGTTTATCAACAAAATTGTACATCCGCAGGTAATTGCAGGCTGGAGTTCATTGGTATCTGTGATTTTAATAATTGGCGGTATCATTTTGTTAATGTTAGGATTAATTGGTGAATATATCGGAAGAATATATATATGCATAAACAAAGCACCTCAGTTTGTAATTCGTGAAGAAACGGTCATGTTGAGAAATGAGGGAGAGGATAGAGATGAAAATTGTTGATGCGGTTTGGGAACAAAGAAATCTTGGGGTTTCCTGTTATGAATTGCAAATGGAGACAAATGATATTTTGGAACAAGTGATTAATGAGTATCAGGGATTAGAGGAAAAACAATATATGGTAGCTCGGATTCCTTCTGCTCGTTATGATTTGGTACAGTATTTTCAAAGTAGTGGATTTCAATTTATTGAAGCGGCAATCACATTAAGGCATGATTTACAAAATATATCTATTCCTAGACGATTGCTACGGATTTGTGAAAAGTGCTCATGGGCGGTTATGGATTCCAATGATATTCAACAACTGTATGAAGAAATCGAAAAAGGTATTTTTAAAACAGATCGAATCTATATCGATCCTAATTTTTCGAAGAAACAAGCGG